>DAOLDO010000680.1:0-4031 GCA_035327325.1 Chloroflexaceae bacterium
GCCAGGTGGCCCAGCGTGGCTCGACGTGCTCAGAGGCGATCACGCGGCGGCCGATAACGCCCATCTCGGCCTCGGCGAAGCGCCCGTGGTGACCGCCCATCGCATCGCGCAGCGTCCAGACCAGACTGTTGGCCACCCCGGGCTCGCGACGTTGCAGCTCCCGGTGCAGCCAGAGCGCACTCACCTCGGCGTGGTAGAGCTCCACCGGGCGGTTGGTGAAGCGAACGCCCTCGCGCAACAGCCGCGCCCGCTGGGCCTCGACCTGCCCCTGGAAGGCAGCCGAGATCTTGCCGAGGTCGTGGGTCGCGATCAGGAACGGCAGCCAGGCGACCAGCGCTTCCGGATCGCAGCCGCGCCAGGCGTGGACCAGGGCGTGGCGCAAGCGCGGCGGGCCGTCGCGCAGCAGGGCCTCGGCCACAAGGGCGACGTCGAGCATATGCAGGACAGCCGGGTGAAACGCATCGTCCGGGGAGCCTTTTGGGGGCGTCTTGCCCCAAAGCCTCATAAGTCTAGGGTCGTAGCCGCTCATCACGTCTCCTTGCGTGGGTCGAGATCGTACATGCGCGCCATTGCACGCACCTCCTCCACCAGTTCGGCGCGGAGCTCGGCGGGCGCGAGCACCTCGACGGCGGCGCCCCACTGGCGGATCCAGGGCTTCATCTCCAGGGTGCTGCCGACCCGGACGGTGAACAGGCACGAGCCGTCGGGCAGATCCTCCAGGCGCTGGCTGAAGTGCCAGACGCTCTCCTTGAGGCGGCGCACAACCGCCGGGAGAAAGCGCAGGGTGACCTCGATAGCCTCGGCGTCGCGCCAGATGACGCCCCAGGCCGACGCGAGTAGGCGCTGGGGGTCGAACCCCTCGGGCACCACGAACGGCTCGTCGGTGAGCCGGGCCTCGTGAATGCGCTCGACCTTGAAGGTTCGCAGCTCGCCGCGAAGCTCGTCGAAGCCGATCACGTGGCAGGCATAGCCGATGCCCGAAGGCTCGATGAAGTAGGGCGCGAACGTCCGCTCGGTCGTCTCGTCCTTGCTGTAGGAGCGGTACCTCAGGCTGACCTTGCGCCCCATCGCCCAACCCTGCGTGATTACCTCGAGGGCCTGAACATACTCGCGCCGAACGCGGCGCTCGTGAACAGCGGCAGCGGCGCGGGCGATATGGCCGGAGATCAGCGGCGATTTGGTCTGCAGGGCATCGCTCAGCTTCTCCAGGGCGCGGACGACGTGCGGGTTGTGCTCGTCGCTGTGGCGGGACAACAGGCGGGCGGCGAGGTAGAGCGCCAGCGCCTCGTCGTTGGAGATCCTGATGGTGTGCAGCGAGCGCCGATGGTCCAGGATGTAGCGCCGCCCCCGCTTGATCAGCCCCGTCCCCCGGGCCTCAAGCAGGTTGAGGTCGCGCAGAACAGTGTCAGGATCGACGGCGAGCTCGCGGGCGAGTTCGCCGGTGCTCCAGCCCTCCGGGCGTCGCGCGAGGTAGCGCTCGATCGCGTCTAGCCGCTCGTAGCGGGTCTCTGTCTTCGCCATTGCAGCATCCCTTCAGAGTCAGCATAGCAGCCGATCCCCGTAAATTATGCGGTTTTTTTAGCGCCACCTGGATGAACGTCTGTCAATACAGCTCGGCATACGCTCACAGATCTGTCACTATGCAGAACCCTTTGACGGGCTTTGCACAGGCGGCACCCTAGCCCAAAAGTATGGGCGGAGCCAGTGACTAAGAGGAGTCCGACGAGAGTACCAGGGTATAGTTCCGGTCGAAGATTGATCGGTGTATAGTACGGGCTATGCTATAGGGCATCGGCGCCACTACAGCCAGCATCCTTGAAAGGAGCCCGACCGATGAGCAGAATCCGCAAGCGCCGCGTGAGCGCGGACCGACTCGCCGCAGACCGCGAGGCGCTGCGCAATCTAAAGAAGCTGACGGACTACGCGCCGCGCAACCCGGCCTACAGCGTCGAGGCGCTGCTCGCCCTCGAGGCCAGGCTGATCCAGTGCGAGGAGACCGAGGCTGAGGGCGAGCTGGCCCTCGACCGGATGCGCTACGAGACGACCGACGCGGGCAACGACCTCCGCGAGGCCATGAGCGGCGCCCGGCAGGAGATGCGGACCCAGTACGGGGAGAACTCGGTCAACCTCCGCGCCGTGGGCCTGAAGACGCGCGACGAGTACAAGCGGCCCACCCGCAGGGCCAAACCCGTCGCCTGAGCTGTCCACGACCTGCAAGGGTCAGCGCCCGCACCGGAACCCCGGTGCGGGCGTTGATGCTGTGCGGCGGCCAGCCACCGCCCCGCCCATCCAGTTTTATGGCTGAGCGGGCGGTACGGGGGCGCAGTCCGCCCTACGGCTCGGTCAGGCCGAGGGCGCGCCAGTAGACGGCGAAGCCCGCCTCGACGCAGTCGGCGATGAGCGCGAGAAACGGACCATAGCTGTCGCGTGTATGCGCGAGGTCGAGGGCCTCGTAGTAGCGCAGGCGCTGCTCGACCGGCAGCACCACAGCTGGAAAGCCGGCCTTGAGCAACTCGAGGTTCATGAGCAGGCGGGCCGTCCGCCCGTTGCCGTCTGCGAAGGGGTGGATCTTCACGAAGTCGGCATGGAGACGCGCGGCGCGCTCGACAGGATGCAGGCTCGGGCCGGCCTCCTCGAGCCAACGGATCAGGCTCGCCATCTGCGCCGGCACGTAGGGCCCGTCCGGGGGCCGAGCATCGGCCCCCGCGATGAGCACGTTGATCGCGCGGTAGCGCCCCGCCTGCTCGTCGTCAATATGCCTCAGGACCAGCTGGTGGATGGCGCGGATCTGCCACTCGGTGAGGGGCCCGGCCTCTGTGACCAGCTGCTCCACGAAGAGAATCGCGTCGCGATGGTTGATCGCCTCGAAGTGCTCGCGCAGGAGCTTCCCGCCGACGGTGATGCCCTCAAGGACCACCCTGGTCTCTTTGAGGGTGAGCGTATTGCCCTCGATGGCATTCGAGTGGTAGGTCCAGCGCAGCACGAGGTCCTCGTGCAGATTGCGCGCCAGGGCGGGCGGCAGCGGGCGGAGGCTGTCTAGGCGGGCCTTTTGCCTGTCGAGCTGCTCAAACATCACGCCACCTCGGGAGAGCTACGCCAGCCTCGCTGTGCAGGATTGTAGCACCGTCCGACCCTGGGCGGGCGAACTGGAGCGCGCCGCGCAGGGCCTTCGCGCCGTCCATTTGAGCTGCTGGCGTCCCTAGTACTCCGTCCGAGCTACTCTGCGGCGTTGGGCGGGCTGGGGCGGCTACGCTGGGCCGCCCTTACGCCCTTTGCACGAGGGTGCGGGCGCCCCCACGTGGTCGCCCGGCCCGGGGGCGGCTCCCCTCAGGCTTGCTCAGACGCCGTAGCTAGTGCGAGATCAGGCAGGAAGGTTGGCGCATCAGGCATAGCGCAGACCTTTGGCACGCGCTGCCGCGGCCTTCATCCTTCATCCTTCATCCCTCATCCTTCACTAGGTGTCCCGCAGCAGCTCGCGGGCGACGGCGAGGGCGGCGTAGTCGCCCACGGCCTCGCCGAGGCCGGCGGGGACGACGCGGCAGGCGGCGAGGGTCTGCGGCAGACACTCCTCGCGCAGCACCTCGGCGACGCCGGCCTCGAGCAGGGCGAGCTGGCGCCCGTAGATGCTGCCGATCACCACGGCCTCGGGGTTGAGCGTGTCAATCAGGATGGCCAGGCCCTGGCCGAGCCGGCGGGCGACCTCGTCGAACACGCGCAGGGCCAGGGGGTCGCCGCCCTGGGCGGCCCGGCCCACCAGCTCGGCGGTGAGGGCGGGCAGGTCCTCGGGGCGGGGGCAGAGGGCGGGACGGCGGCCGCGCTGGTGCTCGGCCTCGACCATAGCGCGGGCCAGGCGGGCGATGCCGGCGCCGCTGCAGAAGCCTTCGAACGAGCCGGGCTTGCCGCAGCCGGCGGGGCCCCAGGCGGCCAGACGGATGTGCCCCACCTCGCCGGCCATGTCGGCGGCGCCGCCGTAGAGCTGCCCGTTCAGGATGAGGCCCGCGGCCATCCCGGGGCCCAAGGTGAGGAAGACC
>DAOLDO010000681.1:0-4016 GCA_035327325.1 Chloroflexaceae bacterium
GGGGGCGAGGGTGGCCTGGAAGGGCCGGTCCTGGGGCCGGGGGCCGCAGCCCGCGAGCAGCAGGGCGCAGGCCAGGCCCACGCCGGCGAGCGTGCGCGAGCGAAGCATCGGGGGACCTCCTGGGGCGCCCCGGCGGCCCGGGGCGGCACATGGCAAAGATGCAGGGCTACCAGGTAACCCTGCATCCGGTATCGGGGCTGGTGGGCGGGCCCGCCCGGAGGCGCGGCCCGCCCGGCTTGCGGCGTACTGCCTTACGGCTGGGTCTCGGGGAAGCCCGAGAGGGCGAAGAGGAAGTCGTTGGGCAGGAAGCGCGGGTTGAACGAGGTCAGCTCGCGGCCGGAGTTGTGCTGGACGACCACCACCACCGGCTGGGTTGACTCGACCGTGCCGCCAATCTGGGTGCGGAAGCTGAGCTGGTTGCCGGCGACGTTCGGCAGGTGCGTGAAGTTGTAGGTCTGGCCGGGCTGCAGCGTGGGCGAGGTCCAGATGCGGTTGTCGCCGTAGCGCAGGGTCACCGGCGCGGCGGCGTTGCCCGCGTTCTGCACCGTCACTGAGGTGAAGTAGCCGAAGTAGTCCGAGAAGATGGCCGGCACGCGCACGCGGGTCGAGCGGGTGGCGGTGGCGCTGTAGCTGCCGAAGGCCGGGTTCTCGGGGTCGGCGACGCTGGTGCTGCCGCGCTGCTTGCGCTGGATGTTCACCAGGGCCACGAGCTGGCCGTTGGCCGGGCCGCTGATCGTCGCCGAGAGCAGGCCGTTGGTGTTGCCGCTGGCCAGGCCGCTGATGTTGGGCAGGAAGTACTCGCGGGCCTGGTTGGCCGGGATGTTGAAGTTGACCGTGGTGTTGTCGCTGAAGCGGATCGTGCCGGCGGCGGCGGTGTCGGCCAGGTTCTGGACGGTGATCGAGGCCACGAAGCCGAAGTACTGGTTGTAGACGGCGGCGGCGTAGACGGTCGGCGAGCCGCTGGTGAAGGCGTTGAAGCTGCCGGCGCCGGCGTCGGCGTCGCTGGCCGTCCAGATGTTCGACACGCCGGCCAGGGGCACGCCGTTGGTCGACTCGACCACCACGCCGAAGAGGCTGGTGCTGGTGCCGCCGGGCAGCGCGTTGAAGGCCGTGTCGCTGGAGGAGAAGGTCTGGGCGGCGTTCGGCTGGATCGAGCCCAGGCTGTAGGGCCCGAAGCGCTGGCCGTCGCTGCTGCGGTAGAAGGTGGCCTGGACGGTGGCGGCGCTGGTCCCGGTGTTCTGGATCACCAGCTCGCTGCGGAAGCCGAAGTAGTCCTTGTAGAAGCCGGGGATGAACAGCCGGGTGGCCGTCGCGGCGGCGTCAACGCCCTCGTAGGCGAAGGCCGACCAGGGGGCCGCTGTGGCGCGGTCGGTCGAGGAGTTGACCACGGCCTTCACCGGCACCGAGCTGCTCACCACGCCCGAGTACTGGCCCGAGGCCAGGTCGGTGATCGTGGTCGGAATGTAAAACTCGCGCGAGGCCCCGGGGGCGATGCTGGCGGTGGCAGGGGGCGTGAACGACTTCGCCAGGGCGCCGCTGGCGTCGTAGAACTCGATCGAGTACTGGTCGGGCGCCAGGGTCGAGGTGCCGACGTTCTGGATCAGAATGGCGCTGCCCCAGCCGCCGGGGACGTTGGTGCGATTGCGCTGCTGGGCAGCGGCCGGGCTGGCCGGGAAGGCCAGGACCGAGGCAACTACGGCGAGGGACAGGCCGCCCGCCAGGATCCGCTTGAGCGAACCGAACATTGAAGCCTCCTTAGACGAACCTGCGACGGTGCCCCTCACAGCGGGGGCCTTGGTCAGTGACTGGCGTCACTATACCAGCCCCGCCGCCCGGGCTCAATAGCACCTAAGGGGATCACCCTTCTGATACGCATGGCGTCAGAGAGCCGTAAAGGCCGCTAATACTTCCGGGTTACTCAGGGGGATTAGGGCCAGGCGGGGCCTGCTGGAGGGCCAGGGCGCGCACGACGGCCTGGAAATCCTCGGGGGTGCCGATGTCGTGGTAGGCCGAGCCGACCAGCCCAACCCCCGCGATGCGCAGCCCCCCCGCCAGCCCCGCGGCGAACACGTCGCTGAGCACGCACTCCGGCCCGCCCGCCGGCAGGCCCGCGAGGTGGCCGTGCAGGAAGTCGGTGAAGCGGGGCGACCAGGCCGCCAGCCCCCACATCAGCTCGAGGTGGGTGCGCGCCGGCTTGTCCACGAAGCCTCGCACCCGGCCCTCGACGTCGAGGTCCACCATGCCGAACTTGTGCGGCGTGCTCGTGGGGAACAGGCCCAGAGTTACGTCGGCCCCGCCGGCCCGGTGCCGAGCCGCCAGCAGGGCCATCGTGTCGCCGGGGTGGACCAGGGTGTCGGGCATGGCGAAGAGCACGGTCGCGCCGCGCAGCCAGGGCCTGGCCAGGTCGAGGGCGAAGGGCATGCCGCGCAGCTGCCGCTGGTAGACGTAGGCCACCGGCAGGCCGTAGGGCTCGCCGTCGCCCACGTAGCGCACCACGTCGGCCTTGGTCTCGCCGATCACGATCACCGCCCGGCCCGCCCCGGCGCCGCGCAGGGCCCGCAGGTGGCTCTCGATCGCCGTCACGGGGCGCCAGGGGGTCCGCCCGCCCTCGGCCACCGCCTCGAAGCCCAGGGGCATGATCTCCTTGCTGCACGGGATGGGGCCCAGGCGCGAGCCGCGCCCCGCCGCCGGCAGCAGGCCGACCAGCTCACTCATGGCGGGCCCTCGCCGCGAGCCGCAGGGCGCCCAGCACGACCAGGCTGGAGACCACCTCGCCCAGGTTGAGCAGGAGCCTGACCGCGATCGCGCAGGCCAGGGCGATCGGCAGGGGCCAGAGCTGGGCCAGCAGCACGGTCAGCGTGATCTCGCGGGCGATGGCCAGGAACCCCAGGGTCAGGCTGACGGCGTAACCGGCCAGGGCCGCCGCGAGCCAGATCCACTGCACGGAGGCCATCTCGGCCATGGGCACGGCCACGAAGGCGTTGAGCACCGCCCAGAGGAACAGCCCGGCCAGGGGCCAGGTGGCCCCGTACCAGAGGAAGGCGCCAAGCCAGCGCCACGCCCGCCCCGGGGCCAGGCGCGGAGCCCGCGGCGCGTAGAGCGCCCAGGCGGCCAGGCCGAGGGCCGCGGGCGCCGCCAGGGCCGCCCACGGGCTAAGCTGGTAGAGCCAGACCAGGCCGAGCAGGGCCGCGCAGGCGCCGACCATGAAGCCCAGCTCGTAGAAGGACGCCTTGACCACCCGGGCCTGCGGCACGCCCCGCTGCCCGTAGTAGTGGGCCCTGTTGGCGATGTACCAGGCGATCGTCGGCAGGTACTTGACCAGGTTGCTCGCGGCCACGGCCTCCACATCCTCGCGCAGGCGCAGCTCGCCGATCAGCAGGCGGCTCAGGCGGTGCCAGCCCATCAGGTGCATCAGGAAGGTCAGCAGGTAGATCGCGAGGGCCAGTAGCAGGTAGCCCGGGCGCACCTGCAGGCCCTCCTGGGGCAGCCGGTCGAGCTGGCTGTAGGCGCCGAGGCCCAGGGCCAGGAGGGAGAGGGCGGTGATCGCGCGCCAGGCCCAGCGCCAGGCCGGGTGGGCCATCAGGGGGCGCAGCTTCTCGCGGGGCCGGCTGAGCAGCCGCTGGATGCGCTGCGCGGTCGAGACTGGGGCCATGCTAGTACAGCTTCCTGGAAATCCCTGCCCGGTCGCGACCAGAGACCAAAGACCAAAGACCACCGGCCAACCGCTCAGGCCGCTGCCCGGCTTTGGTCCTTGGTCCTTGGTCCTTGGTCAGAATGGGCAAAGACTTGCTCGCTGGCACACCTAGCTCCTGAACACGGCCGTGATATTCGATCCCAACCGCAGGCGGTCGATCAACAGAAAGTAGGGCGCGCAGAGGATGCGGGCCGGCAGGCTGAAGAGGGCGCGCCGCGCGAGGCCGGCGGCCCGCCCGCGCCCCAGCCGGGCCTCGACCAGGAACATCAGGCTGGTCATGGTTGCGGCGTGGCTCCCGTAGAAGCAGCTCCGCTCCACCTCC
>DAOLDO010000682.1:0-4012 GCA_035327325.1 Chloroflexaceae bacterium
CCCTTGACGGCGGCCTTGTCGAGGGTGCTGATCGCCTCGCGGATCGTGGCCTCGTCGGGCGAGCCGCTGAAGATCGCCTGCTCGGCCTTCTTGACCATAGTCTTCACGCGCGAGCGGTAGGTGGTGTTGCGCTCGTGCTTGCGGGCGTTGCTACGGATGCGCTTCTTCGCCGACTTCGTGTTCGCCAACGCTGGGCTCCTCAGATATAATCTGCGCTGCTGTTTGACATTTTTAAGCGACGAGCATGGCTCTCGTCGCCCAACTAGCGGGGAAGTATATCATAGGAGCGCCTTCCGTGCAACTCTCCTCGCTGCTGCGCCGGGCCCGGGCGGGCGCCCTCGGCAGCAGCCTGGTCGTGATGGGCGGCTTCGTGCTCAGCCGCGTCACCGGCCTGCTGCGCGACGTCGTGGCCACCTACTTCTTCGGCACCTCGCCCGAGGCCGCGGCCTACCGCTCCGCCTTCACGATCGTTGACCTGCTCTATCTGGTGATCATCGGCGGGGCCCTGGGCAGCAGCTTCATCCCCGTGTTCATCGAGGTCTGGGAGCGCGACGGCCGAGAGCGGGCCTGGCGCGTGGCCAGCGCCATCGTCACCTGGGCCCTGATCGCCCTCGGCGCGGCTAGCGCCCTGGTCTTCCTGGCCGCCCCCTGGCTGGTGCGGGCGCTCTACGGCGGCGAGGGCTTCGACGAGGCGACCCTGACCCTGGCCACGCGGCTCACCAGGCTGTTCCTGCTCTCGCCGCTGCTGCTGGGCATGGGCGGGCTGGCCATGGCCGCGCTCAACGCCCGCGACCACTTCGCCCTGCCCGCCCTGGCCCCCTCGATCTACAACCTCGGCATCATCGGCGGGGCCCTGCTGGCGCCCTGGGTGGGCATCTGGGGCATGGCCTGGGGCGTGGTTGTCGGCGCGCTGCTCTACCTGCTCGTGCAGCTCCCGGCCTTGCGGCGGATCGGCATGGAGCTGCGCCCGCGCCTTGGCCGGGGCGTCGAGGAGGTGGGCCGCGTCGCCCGCCAGATGGGCCCGCGGGTGCTCGGGCAGACGGCGGCCCACGCCAGCTTCGTGATCACCCTGGCCCTGGCCGCCCGCCTGGAGGACGGCGCCGCCAAGGTGGCCGGCCTCGCCTACGCCTACGGCCTGATGATGCTGCCCTACGGCGTCTTCTCGCTCAGCCTGAGCCAGGTGGCCTTCCCGCGCCTGGCGCGCCTGGTGGCCGAGGGCCGCCGCGTCGAGCTGGCCGCCGATGTGCGCCGCACCCTCGGCACCATCCTCTGGCTGACCCTGCCGGCCGCCGCGGCCCTGCTCGCGCTGGGCTTCCCCGCGGCGCGGGCCCTCTACCAGCGCGGCGCCTTCGACGCGCTCTCGCTCCAGTACACGGTGAGCGCCCTCTTCGGCTACGCCCTGGCCCTGCCGGCCTTCGCCGCGTCCGAGATCCTGATCCGCAGCTTCTACGCGATGCAGCGCACCTGGACCCCGGTGCTGGTCGGCCTGCTCCAGGTGGGGCTCAACCTCGGCCTCGGCGCCGCGCTGCTGCGCGCCGGCGGCGACGTGGCCGCCCTGGCCCTGGCCTTCAGCGTGGCCAACAACGCCGAGGCGCTGCTGCTGCTGCTGCTCCTGGCGCGGGCGCTGCCCGGGATCTGGCGCGACGGCGCCCTCTGGCGCACGGTCGCGGCGGCTCTGGGCGGCGCGGCCCTGCTGGGCCTGGGCCTGACGGCGCTCAGCGCCGCTTCGCGCGGGCTGGTGCCGGCCCTCGCGGCCGGCCACGCCTACGCCTGGACGAGCGAGCTTCCCGGGCTCCTGGCATGGCTGGCGGCCGCGGGCCTGGCGGGCGGGGCGGGCTACCTGGGCCTCACCGCGCTGCTCGGGGCGGCCCCGGCCAGGGCGGCCCTGGCGCGGCTGCGCCGGGGGTGAGGACGCCCGATGGGCGGCTGATCTTTTACCACGAAGGCCACGAAGGGCGCGAAGGGCTGGAGCGCGGCTGTGCTGGCCTGGCCCGGCTGTGCCGCGCGAGCTGCTCGGGCCGAGCTGGGTTTTACCACGAAGGCCACGAAGGGCGCGAAGGGCTGGAGCGCAGCTGTGCTTACCAGGTGCGGCATGAGCGTCTCTAGCGGCTCGGGCGGAATTTTGTGGCAGGGCCGTCCTTCCCCTGGCCGCTCCTTCGTGCGCTTCGTGGTTCCTCCTGCCGCGGCAAGGGGCGTAGCGGCGGGAGAGGCGCCATCGCCGACGGAGTCATCCTCGGTCGGCGAAGCGCCCCAGCAGCCGCTCGTAGAGGGCCCTGAAGCCCTGGCCGAGCTGGTCGTAGCCGAAGCTGGCGACGACCTTGGCGCGCCCATGTTCGCCGAAGCGGCGGCGCATGGCCGCGTCCTCGCCCAGAGTTCGCACGGCCTCGGCGTAGCCCCGCGCGTCGTCGCGGGCGACGAGCAGGCCGTTCAGCCCGTGGTCCACCACCTCGGGCAGGGCCGAGGCGTCGGTGGTGACGACGGGGCGCCCGCAGGCCAGGGCCTCGGCCGGCGCGATGCCGAAGCCCTCGAGGCGCGAGGGGAAGAGCAGGATATCGCAGCTCTGGTAGGCGGCCACCAGCCCGGCGCGGTCGGGCGAGCCGATCGGCACCATGCGCGGGTGCGGCGGCGCCGTCTCCCTGCCCTGGAAACCGCCCGTGTAGTAGAGCACGTAGTCGTCGGGCAGCATGGCCATGATCCGCGGCAGCAGGTCGAAGCCCTTGCGCCGCGTCCGGTTGCCCACGAAGAGCAGCCTGACCCGCCCCTCGCTCGGCGGCAGCCCGTCGTCGCGCCGGGCCAGCCCGGGCGTTGGCACGAAGACGTCGGTGTCAATGCCGTCGAAGATCAGCACACTGTCCGCGCGCCCGTAGGTCTGCTCGACCTGGCGCTGGGTGAAGCGGCTCACGCAGACCACCGCGTCGGCGTAGGCGACCGAGCGGCCATCATAGCGCGCCTCGACCAGCCTGTAGAAGAGCCGCTGCGCGGGCGAGCTGTAGGGCTGCAGGTCGGGGTCGGTGGTCAGATGGTGCACCGTGGTGACCACCGGCAGCCCCGTCGCCTTGAGGCTAAAGGCCACCCGCGAGCGGCCCTGGAGCACGTCGAAGCCGCGCCACCACCCCTCCGGCAGCCCGCGTGGGATGAGGAAGGGCATGAAGTTGTACAGCTCGGGCAGGCGCAGCAGCTCGGGGCGCAGGCCGGCCAGGCGCGCCGAGCGGGCGATGTTCTGGATGCCGAAGTCTACGCCGCCGCGGCCGACCGGCGAGATGTAGAGCGGTCTGATCGTCATAGCCCCTGGTGATCCACTTGTCGTGCCGAGCGCCATTGCCTGCGAGGTGCGAGGTGTGAGGTGTGAGGTGTGAGGTGCGGCCCTGCTCACACCCCACACAGCGAGCGGCCCGCTACCGCGTCACCGAGGGCAGGAAGGCCCGGCGCGGCAGGCCCGAGGGCTCGGGCTCGTTGTAGGTGGACTCGGCCATGATGAACTCCACCGACTTGATCGCCTTGCCGCCCACGCGCCCGCTCGCGGCGATGCCGGCCGACTCCTGCATGGCGACGCCCGTCTCGGTCGAGATGCGGGCGCCGCGGACGAACTGCCCCTCGGGCACGCTCAGCTCGAGGTCGAGGGCGTCGCCGAGGGCGCCGACGCCGTGGAATAGGCGCCAGCGCCTGCCCGTGCGCCGCGCCGGGTCCGTGTCGGGCACGCCCTGCCAGTCCAGGATCTGGATGGCGAGGGGCTGCGCGCCGGCGAAGCCCCGCTCGGTGGCCGAGCTGACGCGCCAGGTGGCGCCGCGGCCCGTGGCGATGGTCACGCCCCAGACGGGCGCGGCGCCCGAGACGATCTGCCAGGCGCTGACCCAGGCGGGCGTGTCGTCGGCCAGGGTGCAGGCCAGGCAGAACCAGTGGTGCGAAAAGCTCGTGGCGCCGCCGCCGGCCCCGAGGATCGGCTTCAGGGTCTGCATGTCGAGGCGGGCGTGGCCGAGCTCCTGCCCCCCGCCGCTGATCGCGACCCAGTCGG
>DAOLDO010000683.1:0-4010 GCA_035327325.1 Chloroflexaceae bacterium
TGGGCGCCCACGCTGGGGCGCCCCAACCGCCAACCAACACGAGCGATGGGGCCCTCCATTGCCCCCCGCGCGGGGGAGCGGGAGGGGGCCGGCGGCGGCCCCCTCGCAAATAACGGGGACGCAGGGGCGGCTGGCCCCTCTCGAACGAAACGGGGTGCAGGGGCGGCAGCCCCTCGTCGCACTCGGGCGGCTAGCTCGCCACCTGCTCCGCGAACTGGAGCTGGTACAGCCGGTAGTAGGCCCCGCGGCGGGCCAGCAGCTCCTCGTGGCTGCCGTCCTCCACCACCCGGCCCTTGTGCAGCACGATGATCCGGTCCACGTGGCGGATCGTGCTCAGCCTGTGGGCGATGATGATGCTGGTGCGGCCCCGCAGCATGCGCTCCAGGGCCTCCTGGATCAGCGCCTCGGTCTCGGTGTCCACGCTGCTCGTCGCCTCGTCCAGGATCAGCAGCACCTCGGGGTTGAAGGCCAGGGCCCTGGCGAAGGCCAGCAGCTGCCGCTGCCCGATCGAGAGGTTCGCCCCACGCTCGCGCACCTCGTGGTCGTAGCCGCCCGGCAGCCGCTCGATGAAGGCCGCCGCGTTCACCAGCTCGGCCGCCCAGCGCATGCGCTCGTCGTCAATCGCGTCGCTGTGCAGCCTGATGTTGCTCGCGATCGTCCCCGAGAAGCAGACCGGGTCCTGCGGCACCGCCGCCACGTGGCGCCGCAGCTCCCGCTGGGGCACCGCGCGGATATCCACCCCGTCCAGGGTGATGCTCCCGCCCTGCACGTCGTAGAAGCGGGCCAGCAGGCCCACCAGGCTGCTCTTGCCGGCGCCCGTCGCGCCCACGATCGCCACCGACTGGCCGGCCGGGATGCGCAGGCTGATCCCGCGCAGCACCGGCTCGTCCGGGTCGTAGCCGAAGACCACGTCGTCGAGCGCGATCTCGCCGCGCACCGGGGACGGCAGGGCGGCGGGGCGCGCGGGGTCGCGCACGTCCTCATCGGTGTCGAGCACGCCGAAGATGCGCTCGGCCGAGGCCATGGCCGCCTGCAGGATGGTGTAGCGCTCGGCCAGGTTGCGGATCGGCTCGAAGGCCCGCGTCGTGTACTGCACGAAGGCCGCCAGGGTGCCCAGCGAGGCCCAGCCCGCCAGCACGCCCTGGCCGCCGCCCCAGAGCAGCGCCGCGGTGCCGATCGCCGCCATCAGCTGCACCGTCGGCATGAAGATCGCGAAGATCGTCACCGAGCGCACGTTGGCCTGCACATAGGCCTCGCTCAGCTCGGCGAAGCGGGCCCGGCTGCGCGCCTCGCGCCCGAACAGCTGCGTCACCAGCACCCCGCCGATCTGCTCGTTCAGGTAGGTGTTGATCATCGCCAAGCGCTGGCGCACCAGCCTGTAGGTCGAGCGCATCAGGCGCTGGTAGATCGCCACGATCAGGCCGAGCACGGGCAGCGTCGCCAGGCTGATCAGGGCCAGGCGCCAGTTCAGGGCGAACATCACCGCCACGATGCCCACCAGCGTCACCAGGTCGGCCAGGATCAGCACCAGGCCCTGGGTCAGGAACTCGTTCAGGGCGTCCACGTCGTTGGTGATCCGCGTCAGCAGCCGGCCCACCGGGTTGCGGTCGTGGAAGCTCAGGCTCAGGCGCTGGATGTGGCGGAAGATCGTCAGGCGCAGGTCCATCATCACCGTCTGGCCCACGCTGTTGATGATGTAATTGTGGCTGTAGCGCAGGGCGAAGTTGGCCGCCAGCACGCCGAGGAAGACGGCGAAGATCGGCCACAGGCCCTCCAGCCGCCCCTCCGCGATCGGCCCATCAATCGCCCGCTGCAGCAGCAGGGGCGGCACGATCTCCGTCAGGGCCGCGCCCACCAGCAGCGCGATCGCCAGGGCCAGGCGGCGCCAGTGGGGCGCGACAAAAGCCGCCAGGCGCGCCACCAGCTGCCCGTCGTAGGCTTTCCCCAGGATCACGTCGTCATCGAAACCGCGGCTCATGCGCGCTCCTTGCCAGGTACTCTCCCCTCCCCCGCCGCCGGCCTCAGTCGGACAGCTCCGCCTCGAGCAGCTCGCGCCGGTACATGGCGGCGTAGCACCCGCCCAGCTTGAGCAGCGCGGCGTGGCTGCCGCGCTCGACGATCGCCCCCTCGTGCAGCACGACGATCTGGTCCGCGTCCTTCACCGTGGCGATGCGCTGGGCGATGATGATGCTCGTGCGGCCCCGCATCACCTCGCGCAGGCCAGCGAGGATCTGGGCGGCCGTGTGGGTGTCCACGCTGCTCAGGGCGTCGTCGAGCACCAGAATGGCCGGGTCGTGCACGATCGCCCTGGCGATCGCCACCCGCTGCTTCTGGCCGCCCGACAGGGTGACGCCCCGCTCGCCCACCATGGTGTCGAGGCCGTCGGGGAACTGGCCGAGGTCGTTGGCCAGGCGCGACACCTCGACCGCGTACTCCAGGCGCTCCCCCAGCGCGGCGCCGGCCTCGTCGTCGCCCGCCCCGAAGGCCACGTTCTCGCGCAGGGGCACGCTGAACAGGAAGGTCTCCTGGGGCACGTAGCCCACGGCCCGCCGCAGGTCGCCCAGGTCGAGCGCGCGCACGTCCACCCCGTCCACCAGCACCTGGCCCTCGTCGGGGTCGCGCACCCTGGCCAGCAGGTTCACCAGGGTCGTCTTGCCCGCGCCGGTCGCGCCGACGATCGCCAGCGAGCCGCCGGCGGGGATGTGGAACGAGATCCCGCGCAGCATCCAGCCGTCCCGCGGCCGGCCCGCGCCCGCCGCCTCCCGGTCGCCCTGGCCCCGCGCCCGTTCCTCCGCGTCGTAGCGAATGCCGACGCCGCGGTACTCGACCTCGCCTCGCGGGGCGGGCAGGGCGACCGGGGCCGCGGGGCCGGCGATCGCGGGGGCCCGGCGCAGCACCTCGGTCAGGCGGCCCATCGAGGCCGCCGCCTGCTGGTAGAGCGAGACCATCCAGCCGAGCATGATCATGGGGAAGCTGAGCAGGCCCAGGTAGGCGTTGAACTGCACCAGCTCGCCCACCGTCAGCTGGCCGGCCGCCACCAGGCGCCCGCCCACCAGCAGGGTCAGGGCGGCCACCAGGCCCAGGCAGAGGGCCATGGCCGGCCAGAGGGCCCCGCTCAGCAGCACGTAGCGCAGGTTCAGCTGCCTGTAGCGCGCGTTCTCCTCGGCGAACACCGCGAGCTCGGCCTCCTCCTGGGCGTAGGCTTTGATCGTCCGGATGCCCGAGAAGTTCTCCTGGGCCCTGGTCGAGATCGTGCCGAACTGGTCCTGCACGCCCTTGAAGGCCAGGCGCATGCGCTGGCCGACCAGCACGAAGACCAGGGTCGAGAGGGGCAGCAGCAGCAGCACCACCAGGGCCAGGGCCGGGTTGATCAGCAGCATCATGGTCGCCGCCGCGGCGAAGGTGAGCAGGGCCGTGGCGGTGCCGCTGAGGCCGGGGCCCAGGAATTGGCGCACCGCGCTCAGGTCGTTGGTGGCCCGGGCCATCAGGTCGCCCGTGTGGTTCTGGCCGAAGAAGCCCTGGTCCAGGCCCAGGTAGCGCCGGAACAGGTCGCCCCGCAGGTCGTACTCGACCCGGTACGAGGTGCCGGCGATCAGGGCGCGCTGGATGAACTTGAAGATGCCGTCGGCCACGGCGACCACGATCAGCAGGGCCCCGTAGCGCAGCAGGCTGGCGAGCACCACGCCGCCGGCGTTCAGCTCGTCCACCGCCAGGCGCAGGATGTGGGGGCCCAGGGCGCTCACCGCGGCGCCGCAGGCCGCGCAGAGCAGCCCGAAGAGCAGGCCGGCGCGGTAGCGGGCCATGTAGGGCAGCAGGTGGCGCAGATTGGCCATAGCGGGGGCTCCTTCGGGGCGAGGAACACAGCGAGGGCGCAGCGTGCTGCGCCCCAACAGCGCCCGGGCGGGCGCAGGGCGAGTATACCACCGGCGCGGGGGCCGCTGGTCAGTCGCACGACGGATGCCACGGGGGCGGTTGCGGGCGAGGGCTGGGCAGGGCCCGTGCAACCCGGG
>DAOLDO010000684.1:0-4007 GCA_035327325.1 Chloroflexaceae bacterium
GCCGCCCTCGACGGCGAGCGCCAGCTCCTCGTAGCCTTCAGCCATGGTCGCTCCTTCTCTACGGTCGGCCCCGTGCCGACAGTATAGCGCCCATGGCCGCAGGGCGGCGCGGCGCCCTGGCCCCCGCGCGTGCAATCCTCGGCCACGGCCCGGCTGGACTCCCGCCCCGCCCTGGTATACCATGGGGTCGCGAGGTATACGCTCAGGGGGTGCCGGCGCCCATCTTTGTCACAGGAGGTCGCGATGATCGAGCAGCGACGGTTTGGCCGGACGGGGCACATGAGCACGTGCACGATCTTCGGGGCCGCGGCCCTGTCTCGGGTGTCGCAGGCGGAGGCCGACCGCACCGTCGAGCTGCTGCTCGAGCGGGGCGTGAACCATATTGACACGGCCAACAGCTACGGCGAGTCCGAGCGCCGCCTCGGCCCGTGGACGGGCCGCCACCGCGAGCGCTTCTTCCTCGCCACCAAGAGCGAGGCCCGCACCTACCAGGGCGCCAAGGAGCACCTGCAGCGCTCGCTCGAGCTGCTGCGCACCGATCACGTGGACCTGTGGCAGATGCATGTGCTGGTGCGGCCGGACGACTGGGAGCGGGCCTTCGGCCCGGGCGGGGCGATCGAAGCCTTTGTCGAGGCGAAGGAGCAGGGCCTGGCCCGCCACCTGGGGGTCACGGGCCACTACACCGTGGCCGGCTGGATGCACCGGCGCAGCCTCGAGCAGTACGACTTCGACGCGGTGCTGCTGCCCTACAACTACGCGATGATGCAGAACGCGACCTACAGGGCCGACTTCGAGGCCCTGATGGCCCTGTGCGAGGAGCGCGACGTGGCCGTGCAGACGATCAAGTCGTGCACGCGCGGCCCCTGGCCCGGCGAGGAGCGCAGCGCCGCCACGTGGTACGAGCCGTTCGCCGAGCAGGACGAGATTGACGCGGCTGTGCACTGGGTGCTCAACCGCCCCGGCGTCTTCCTCAACACGCCCGGCGATATCAATCTGCTGCCGCGGGTGCTCGACGCCGCCGAGCGCTTCCGCCCCGCCCCCCAGGCCGAGCTCGACGCGCGCATGGCCGAGCTCGCCCCGGTGGCCCTCTTCACCTAGCGACTCCGTCCAGGCTCAGCTGCGGGGATGGGCGTGGCGGGGCGGCCAGGCCGGGCCGCCCTGACGCCCGCTAGGAGCCAGGCGGGGCGGCCACGCCGGGCCGCCCTACTCCAGCACGGCGCCGCTGCTGGCGTTGGTCACGAGCTTCGTGTAGCGGGCGAGCCAGCCGCGCCTGTACTTGGGCTCGGGCGGCTGCCAGGCGGCGCGGCGCGCCTCGAGCTCCTCGGCGGGCACCTCGAGCTCCAGCCGGCGGTCGGCCAGGTCAATGCTGATCACATCGCCGTCGCGGGCCAGGCCGATCGGCCCGCCCTCGGCCGCCTCGGGCGAGACGTGGCCGATGCAGAGGCCGCGGGTGCCGCCGCTGAAGCGGCCGTCGGTGATCAGGGCCGTGGTGCTGCTCAGCTCGGGCGTGCCCTTGACCAGGCTGGTGAGGGCGAGCATCTCGCGCATGCCCGGGCCGCCGCGGGGCCCCTCCTGGCGCACGACGATCACGTCGCCGGGCCTGACCTTGCCGTTCACAACGGCGTTGGCGGCCTCCTCCTCGCTCTCGAAGACGCGGGCGGGGCCGCGGAAGCGCATCTCGTGCTGGTCCACCGCGCCGACCTTGATCACCGCGCCCTCGGGGGCCAGGCTGCCGAAGAGCACGCTGAGGGCGCCACGCTCGGAGTGGGGGCTGTCGGCCGGCCTGATGCAGCGCTCCGGCCCGCCGGGGCGCGGCTCGACGTGGGCCAGGTTCTCGCCCAGGGTCCTGCCGGTCACCGTCGGCGCGTCGAGCTTGAGCGCGCCGGGGCGCTTGGCCAGCTCGGCCAGGATCGCCGGCACGCCGCCCTCCGCGTCAACGTCCTGGATATGCCACTGGCGCGCCCCGTCCCACGCGGGCGAGACCTTGGCCAGGTGCGGCACGCGGTCGGAGACCTCGTTGAAGCGGGCGACGGGGTAGTCGAGCCCGGCCTCGCGGGCGAGGGCCAGCACGTGGAGCACGGTGTTGGTCGAGCCGCCCATGGCCACGTCGAGGGCCATGGCGTTGTCAATCGCGTCGGCGGTGACGATGTCGCGGAAGCGCAGCCCCGCTCGCAGCAGCTCCATGATCTGGGCGGCGGCCTTGCGGGCCAGCTCGTGGCGCCCGGGCGAGACGGCGGGCACGGTGCCGTTGCCGGGCAGGGCGATGCCGAGGGCCTCGCACAGGCAGTTCATCGAGTTGGCGGTGAACATGCCGCTGCAGCTGCCGCAGGTCGGGCAGGCCACCTGCTCGAGGGCCAGCAGCTGCTCGTCGCTGATCTGGCCGGCGGCGCGCTTGCCCACCGCCTCGAAGACGGTGATCAGGTCACTCTTTACGCCCTGCTCGTCCTGGCCCGCCAGCATCGGGCCGCCGGAGACGAAGATGGTCGGGATGTTGACCCGGGCCGCGCCCATGAGCATGCCGGGGGTGATCTTGTCGCAGTTGGGGATGCAGATCATCGCGTCGAAGCAGTGGGCGGCGGCCACGGTCTCGACGCTGTCGGCGATCAGCTCGCGCGAGGGCAGCGAGTAGCGCATGCCCTCGTGGCCCATCACGATGCCGTCGTCCACGCCGATCGTGTTGAACTCGAAGGGGATGCCGCCGGCGGCGCGCACCGCCTCCTTCACCACCCGGCCGAACTCCTGCAGGTGGACGTGGCCCGGGATGATGTCAATGTACGAGTTGCAGATCGCGATGAAGGGCTTGCCGAAGTCGGACTCGTCGCGGATCTGGCCGGTGGCGCGCAGCAGGCTGCGGTGCGGCGCGCGCTCGATGCCGCTCTTGATCGTGTTGGAACGCATGCACATCTCCTGGCACGAGGCTAAGGGGTTGGCATGCATTGTACCATCGCTCTCACGCCCTGAGCTCGCGGCGCCTGACGACGCGGCCGGCCGAGGGCGCGCGCACGCTCCGGAAGCCGCAGGCGTGGAACAGGGCCTCCGTGCGGTGTGGTCGTCGAGGCCCCGCCCCGAGCCCCGGGCGGCGCCCCGGCGAGACGCGCGGGCCTACCAGCGCAGATGGCCGCGGTAGGGGAAGTTGCCCGCCGCGATGTCGTCCTTGAAGTCGAGCCGCCCGCTCACCCCCTCGAAGACCTCCCGCCCGCTGCCCGCGACGATCGGGTGCTGGCAGCGGCCGAAGATCTCGGTGTCCAGGTTCTCGCAGTCCTCCCACTTCGACGTGAAGAGGAAGGTCGTCTGGAAGCCGCCTTCCTGCCCATTATACGTGCCGACGAAGGTCTCCCGCCCCCGCTCGCGGTAGGTCCCCGACGGCGAACACTCGGCGGAAGCGACCTGGGTGTAGAGGCCCCCCTCCAGGTCGCCCGTCACCACCATGGCGAAGTCGAAGTCCGCTTCCTCGAGGTCGGTGCACAGGCCGTTGACGTCGGGGTACCCGATCCCCCTGATCTGCGTCGCCCCCTGCGCCACCGCCCGCGCGGGGATGGCCATGACCACCCCGTGAAGCGCCACCACCGCCACAGCGGTCAGCACGAACCTCGCCAGTCGTCGGTTCATCGCGCGTCCCTCCTGTCCAGTGATTCACCCATCGTGTCGCTCGCAAACGTCGCTGCACGAAAGGGCCGGCTCCACATCGGCCATAGGCCGCACCTCCTGCGAGGGAACCCGGGGTCGCCCGGCCTGCCGAAGCCGCGTCGGCAGGGGGAGAAACACGACGAGGGGATGCCGCGTGGCGGACTCGTGTTCGCACGGTCTCCGGCACAGCAGGCATCCCATGGATGGGGTATAAGCTTTTCGACGCCAGGACGGATCTGGCGGCGCGCCCACGACGGGCTCACCCGGGCGGCTCGCGGCCGGGCATGGGGGGGGCCAGGCGGCGGGCTACCCTGGCCCCGGTCCAACTTCGCGCCGGCCGGGCCGGCTTGATCCTGATGGTGGGCACACTGACGGTAGCA
>DAOLDO010000685.1:0-4006 GCA_035327325.1 Chloroflexaceae bacterium
TGCCAGCAGAAGGCGGTAGTATACCCCAAACTGGCTCTGCTCAGAACGCACCGCTTACACAACTTATCTTACACCCTCGGCCAGCTGGCACTGGCACCTTCGACTCAGTAGCTCTCCGTCAAGTTCTACAAGTGATTTGCATATTCTGTGCCATATAATTGCACGTCGACACTCCAGACCGGCGCTCTGAGTCGGCCGCCATCCGGCTGTGGGAAGTGACCGCACCAACCGGCTGAAGCCTTGCAGGAGCGGTTGCGCCCTATGGTGACACCTGCCTACCCCGGCGTCAACGCCAGATACACCCCCACCGGATCCTGAATCGCCGCATACACATACGCCCCATCGTCGCCCTGGGTCGCCTTGAGGATCGTACCGCCCTCCTCCTGGACGCGGCGCAGGCTCTCGGCGAGGTCGCCCACGGGCAGGTAGAGCATCCAGACCGGCGGCAGGCCATCGTTCACACCGCGTGCGTGGCAGACCCCCGCCGCCGGCTTTCCATCACCGCCGAGCAGCATGTAGTCGGCGTAGCGCTCGCCCCCGTCCTCCATCTCGCGGTCCTGCGCTGTCCACCCGACGACCTGCGCATAGAAGTCGCGCGTTGCGGAGCCGTCGGTTACCGTCAGGTCCAGCCAGGCGATGCGTCCAACAGACGGCGCCCCGTCTTCTGGTACGGCCGCGGCGACCGGGGGCATCGCCTCCGCAGGGATGACCGGGATGAGTCCGAACGCCGCCCCATTCGGATCGCGCAGCACCGCCCAGTGGCTCGTCCCATCGTCGGCTTTTGCCTCCATCACAACGCCCCCGCCCAGAGCGAGCGCGCGCTGGACGCTGGCCGCCACATCGGCGACCTGGATGTGCGGCATCCACTGGAGCGGGAGGTGCTCGTGATCCGCGCTGCGGGCGCCCAGGCCGATGATCGGCAGGCCCAGGTTGTTCATCAGGTCCTCCTGGCGCCACAGCGGGCTCGCCCCGGTGCTGAGCACACGCGCGTAGAAGCGCAGCTCACGCTCGTGGTCGGGGACGGCGATATCGGCGCTGAGGACGCCGCCGACGCGGGGGGCAAACAGGTTGCTCATCGTTTGACTCCTTGTGGCATCACGTTGAGAGGACACAGCCCGGCGGGTGTATGGCGCAGCATAGGAGCGGAAGCACCAAAGGGGTTCTGCTCATCGGCGGAGAACAGGTCGTGCGCGAAGGTGCGGGAAGCCGGCCTACTCGCCGGGGCTCGCACCCTCGACCAGCGCTTTGAGCCGCAGCAGGCGAGCGTCCCAGAGCGCGCCGATCTCGGCGACCCAGGCCGCGACGTCGGCGAGCGGAGCGGGCGTGAGCGAGTAGCGCTTCTCGCGCCCGGCCTGCTCCACCCGCACCAGCCCGGCCTGCTCCAGGACCGCGAGGTGCTTGAGGATGCCCTGGCGGGTGATCGGGTAGACGGCGGCGAGCTGGGTGGCGGTTTTCGGGCTGTGGCCGGCCAGGTGACCGACCAGACTGCGCCGTGTCGGGTCGGC
Organism: Chloroflexaceae bacterium; assembly: GCA_035327325.1. GTDB lineage: Bacteria > Chloroflexota > Chloroflexia > Chloroflexales > Chloroflexaceae > CAIWXH01. The sequence continues at coordinate 1,506 of DAOLDO010000685.1, forward strand.
GAGCGCCGCGAAGATGTCCTGCGGCTCGGGCGCCGCTGTGGGCGCGGCGCGCATCTCAGAAGCCCCTGGGGTAGGGCAGCGGCAGGCCCTCGACCACCGCCCGCACGTTCTCCAGCATCATCCCGAAGCCGGCCGAGTTCTGCTCCATCGCGTTCCAGCGCGCGTCGGCGGGCAGCAGGGCGTAGCCCGCGTGCACGATCGTCAGCCGCGTCCCGTCGCCCTCTTCGGCCAGGCTGTAGGTTGTCACCTCGACGTTCCCCGACGGCTCGGGCATGGTGCGCATCGCCAGGCGGCGAGGTGGCTCGACGACGGTGAGCACCTGCGTGTACTGCTCCTCACCCGTCGCCGGGTCGGGCACGAACAGCCGGCCGCCGACCTCCAGCGCGGTGAGCGTCCACGAGGTGCCCGGCGAGAACCACTGCTCGATCTGGGCTGGGTCGGTCACGGCACGCCAGACGCGCTCGGGCGACGCCGCGATCCAGATGCTGCGCTCGACGGCGAAGCGCTCGGCCGTCTCCCGGCGGTAGCCAAAGAGCGCGGCCACGTAGCCCTCGGGGAAGGGCAGCTCGACCTCGGCGATTGCGGCCTGGAGGTTCCGCAGCGTCTTCTCCCAGCCGGCCAGGCCTGGCGCGAGCCGGTCGTTCTGGGCGCCCTCGGCGGCGCGCTCGAACCCGCTAAGCTGTACCACCACCCGCGTCCCGCCGTTTGCCTCGCTTAAGATAAGCGTGGCTGCAGCCTGCTTGTCGGGCAGCCCGCGCAGGGTGAGCTGGCGCAGCGGGACGATGGCCTCCAGCTGGGCGAGCGGGACCTCCATCGGCCCCATGCCTACGAGGAGACGCCCCTCGCCGTCGCCCCTGAGCTGGGCGCCCAGCACCGGCGGCAGCAGCCAGCGCCCGATCTGCTCCGGCTCGCTCACGGCCCGCCAGACCCGCTCGCGCGGCGCGGCGATCCAGACCTCCCGCTCCATCCTCGACTGCTGCATGCCGCCTCCTAAGTGCAACCAGAAGGTTGCACTTAGGATAGCACACATGTCCTGCGTGTCAACCCTCCGCCATCGTCCCGGCCGACGCGAAGAATTCGACCAGCACCGGGGTTGCAGGTTCGGGCCGAGCCGGTTATAGGCGTGCCGCCTCGCCAAAGGTTTCGCCGTCTACACCCAGGATCGCCGGGGGAGGCGGTAAGAGCAGCAACACGCGGCCGTACGCCGTCGAGCGCGAGAGCAAGGATCTGGCAGCGGTATCTGGGCGAGTCCTGGCCACACTCCAGACGCTTCACGTGGGGTCGCAAGCGCGAAGGCGTTACGTTACAATGAACCGTATCGGGTTGGTCACATAGTGGGTTTGCCTGCTCGCTCGCAGGAGGTGCGTGAAGGGGCTGCGTTATGGACAGCGAGAACCTGCCGCCGATCAGTATGCCGGAGCGCGCTCGCTTCGCTGACGCTGATGCTGTGAGTGCGCTTATTCAGCAGATTGTGCTGCTCGCGGACCCTGGACGGCGACGTGTAGCCTTACGCGACATGGTCGCTCAACTGCTCGCCGCCGACGAGTTGGAGGCGGCGGTCAGCGCCGCGCGCCTGGCGCCGGATCTCACTCCGCTCCCGTTTGTGAATACCTGCGACCCCTTTCTGAAGGCCGAGCTGCTGCTTGCCATCATCGACCGGCTGCTGGAGCAGCAGCGCCTCACCCGCGCAATTCAACTGTTGGATGAGGCGCGGCTCTGCCTGGAAGATCTCCGTAGCTACGAGCTGTATGATCTGCCGCAGGAAGAGCCGTGGCTCCAGCTCACCCGACGCTACATACAGGCTGGCATGCCCACGCGTCTCCCCGCGGTCTGGGAGCCGTCCATTACCTGGGCACGCGCCCTTGAGCAACGCCTCGCCACGACCGAGCGTGATAGCTTTCAGCCGGATCAGGGCTCGTATTTTCTGGCCCGCATCGCGGAAGATATGGCGCGGCACGGTGAGCCGGAACGTGCCCACCTGGTCGCCGCTGCAATCGTTCATCCGGCACATCAGACCTGGGCAGTAGCACGGGTGCACGCCCTGACGGCCCAATCCCCATCCCAGTAACAGGTAAGGCCCAACACTGCTGCGCGCCCCCATCACGTTCCAGGTCATCCCACCAGAGGCCAAATACCTCTGTCGTCGGACGCCATCATGAAACACCAGCTAGAAACGATCATCACCAACCAGCAGCTCCCTGCAGACCTGACGATCACGTATGGTGATATACGCGGCCAGCGGGGAGGTATCTCGATCACCATCCAAGGTGATGGGCGGGTGGAATGCCAGATTACGAACGAAGTTGGCGAGCGTGAGCTTGCGGAGCTGATCGCGCTGCTGGTCGAATTGACCGCGTGGGAGCAGGGCCCGGAGCGCCCTTCCGCTCCCCATGAAACCAGCGCCTCGCTGACTATCAGCGTGGGCGGCCGCCTGAGTAGGGTGTGGGAACGGTTCGATGAGCTGCAGCTGAACAGCCGCCTTCTGCAAATCAGAACGCACA
>DAOLDO010000686.1:0-4005 GCA_035327325.1 Chloroflexaceae bacterium
GCCGAGGTGAAGGTCTGCACGTCCTCGACCCCCGTGCGCTGGGCCAGGTCCTTCAGGGCCTCGCGGCGGGTCCGCCCCAGGCGGATATCCGAGAGCACCCGCTTGAACTCGCGGCTCAGCTCGTCGTCCCACTTCTGGGTCACTCGCTGGAGGGCCAGATCGAAGGCCAGGCCGGCCTCGACGCTGATGCAGAGCAGGTCGAGGGCGTCGGGCAGGGCCTTCAGGATGGCCCGCTTGCGCGCCGTGATCTGGCGGCCGAGCCACATCACCGGCAGCATGTAGCCCAGGACGAAGCCGATCACGCTGTACATCAGGGCCTGGGGCAGCGGCATGGTCCGGAAGGTCACCAGGGTGATGATCACGCCGAGCACCAGGGCCAGCACCACGCGCAGGCCCACGAACATCGCGGGGGTGATCCCGCCAGGGTTGCCGGCCATCTGCAGGTTGACCCGCAGGCGTTCGGCGCTCTGCTTGGGGCCGTACTTGCCCAGCACGGCCAGCAGGCTCTTGAAGGCGGGCACGATCACGCGCTGGTGGAAGGGCTGCTGGAGCTCCAGCTCCTCCAGGGTCATCGCCCGCTCGGTGAAGGTGTTGAGCCGCTCGCCGATCGCGTCGGGCTGGCGCGCCTGCGTCAGGCCGAAGATCAGCAGCCCGACGCCCGCCAGCATGATCACGCCCAGCAGAAGCATCATCGGGTCCATGGCTACACCTCGATATCCATAATCTTCATAATGGAAAAGTAGCCGATCACGATCATCACCAGCGAGGTCACGGGCAGGCAGCACCACGCCTGGGGCGGGAAGCCGAAGGTGAAGATCGGGGCCATGTACTCGGGGTTGACCGTACTGATGAAGATCGCCAGGCCGATCGGCAGCCCCGTGATCACCCAGGCCGAGATGCGGCCCTGGGCCGTCAGCGTATTGATCTCGCCCTTGATGCGCACCCGCTCGCGGATCGTGTGACCGATCGTGTCGAGGATCTGGGCCAGGTTGCCGCCCACCTCCATCTGGATGTTCACCGCCGTGATCAGCAGGTCGAGGTCGTCCGAGGGCACGCGCCGCTGCAGGTTGGTCAGGGACTCCTCGGTCGTGCGCCCGAGGCCCACCTCCTGGACCACGCGGCGGAACTCTACATTGACCGGGTAGGGCGCCTCCTTCGAGACCATGTCGAGGGTCTGCAGGAAGCTGTAGCCGCCGCGCAGGGCGTTCGACATCATGGTGATCGTATCGCCCAGGTGATTGTTGAAGGCGGTCAGGCGCCGCTTCGCGGCGTAGCCAAGGTACAGGTTGGGCAGGAACGAGAAGAGCACCGCGCCCACCAGGGCCGAGGTGAACAGCGCCGCCGTGCTCGCCCGCCCCACATAGGCCCCCGCCAGGGCGCCCAGGGCCGCCGCGCCCAGCTTGACCAGGTAGAACTCGGCCACGGTCAGCTTCACGTCGGCGCGGGCCAGGTCGCGGGCCGTGTTGCTGCCCTGCCGGCTCTGCGCGACCACCTTGTCAATGCGCTCGAGGGCCTGGCGCGGGTTCGCCGTCGGCTGCTCGACCGTGCGCCCCGCGTACTCGCTCAGGCGCTGGGTCACGGCGTCGCGCCGCGCGCCGCGGATCACCACGCCGATGGCCACCAGCAGCAGCAGCGCGATCAGCCCCAGGCCGGCCATGGTGATCGGCAGAAACTCAGGAGAAAGGAGTCGATCCATTGGCTCGCCTCGCGCCTTCTAGTAGCTGAAGCGGTCGCTCCCGCCGAAGGTGTTGGACGGCAGGAAGATGTTGAGCGACTCGAACTTCTCGATGAACTTCGGGCGCACGCCCGTCGGCCGCAGCATGCCCACGATGCGGCCCTTCTCGTCCAGCCCCGTCTGCTCGAAGACGAAGATGTCCTGCATCACCACCACGTCGCCCTCCATGCCCGAGACCTCGGTGACCTGGGTCACCTTGCGCGAGCCGTCCTTCAGGCGCGACTGCTGCACGATCAGGTGCACGGCCGAGACCAGCTGCTCGCGGATCGCCCGCGCCGGCAGATCCATGCCGGCCATCAGGCACATGGTCTCGATGCGGGCGATCGAGTCCTTCGGCGAGTTGGCGTGGATGGTGGTCATCGAGCCGTCGTGGCCCGTGTTCATGGCCTGGAGCATGTCGAGGGTCTCGCCGCCGCGGCACTCGCCCACAATGATCCGCTCGGGGCGCATACGCAGGCAGTTGATCACCAGGTCGCGGATCGTCACCTCGCCGCGGCCCTCCACGTTGGGCGGGCGCGACTCGAGGCTGACCACGTGGTCCTGGCGCAGCTGCAGCTCGGCGGCGTTCTCGACCGTGATGATCCGCTCGTCCTCGGGGATGAACGACGAGAGCACGTTCAGCAGGGTCGTCTTGCCCGAGCCGGTGCCGCCGGAGACGACGATGTTGGTGCGGGCCTTCACGCAGGCCTCGAGGAAGTCGCCGATCTGGCGGCTCATCGAGCCGAACTGCACCAGGTCGTCAATCGTCAGCTTATCCTTCTTGAACTTGCGGATCGTGATCGTGGGGCCGTTCAGGGCCAGGGGCCTGATGATCGCATTGACGCGCGAGCCGTCCTTCAGGCGGGCGTCAACCATGGGCGACGACTCGTCCACGCGGCGGCCCAGGGGCGCCACGATGCGGTCTATGATCCGCATCACGTGCTCGTCGTTGAGGAAGGACACGTTGGTGCGGACCAGCTTGCCCTTCTTCTCGATGTAGACCTGCTTCGGGCCGTTGACCATGATCTCGCTGATCTCGGGGTCGTCCAGCAGCGGCTCGATCGGACCGAGGCCGATGATGTCGTTCTCGATGCTCTCGAACATGCGCTGGCGCTCGCTGCGGGTCAGCACGATGCTTTCGCCGTCGAGGATGGCCTGGAACGCCTCCTCGACCTGCTTGCGCACCTTGCCCGTGTTGGTCAGGTCCAGCTTCGGGTCCAGCTCGCTGATCAGGCGCTGCTGCACCCGCAGCTTGATCTCGTTGAAGCCCTCGTCTACCTGGGGCATGCCCGGGGCGCGCATGGCCGGAGGGGGCGAGGCGCCGGGCCGCGCGGGGGCGGCCTCCGAGGCGGGCGTGGCGCCGCCGATGCGCTTGAGCAGTGACATGGTGGGAATCCTCCGGAGCGCCTGGGGCGCTGCGGGGCGCGGGCCGCGCCCCTACCGCTTGATGATCCGCGAGAACAGGCCGCCCTGCTTCTGGGCCGGCTCGGGGGTGGCGGCGGCCGGGGCCCCGGCCACGGCCTTGGCCGCGGCCTTCGCCGCTGTGGTCAGCTCGCGGGCCAGGGTGTTGATGTCGCGAGCCATCTGGTGGGACGGCTTGCTGATCACCAGGGGCACGCCCTGGTTGATCGAGAAGGTCACGTCCTGGCCCGCGTCGCCGATCTGCAGCACCACCTTGCGCTGGATGTTCTTCTCGACGTCCTCGGCCCTGATCCCGGTGCGGTTGCTGGCCTTGTTCAGCACCAGCATGACCTTCTCGTGGGGGTACTCGAGCAGGTCGGCCACCTCGAGGAACAGCTTGATATTCCTGATGCAGTGCATCTCGAGCGTCATCAGGGTGACGATGCGCGAGGCCGTGTCGAGCACGGCCAGGTCGCGGTCCTGGAACGAGGCGGGCGTGTCCACCACCACGTAGTCGAACTCGCGGCGCAGGGCCTCGAGGATGGCCCTGATATGGTCGGCCGTCACCAGCTCGCCGCGCTGGGGGTCGGGCGGGGCCAGCAGCACCTTGACCTGCGAGGTGTGGGTGGCCAGCACATCGTTGATCAGGTCGCGGTCGAGCTCGCCGACACGCTGGGCCAGCTCGATGATCGTCTTCTCGTAGCGCAGGTTGAGGATAACCGTCAGGTCGCCGAAGACCACGTTGGCGTCCACCAGGGCGACCTTCTTGCCGGTCATCTGGCGCAGGGCCACGGCCAGGTTGGCGGCCACCGACGAGGTGCCGACGCCGCCCTTGGGGCTGAAGACCGCGACGATCTGGCCCTCGCCGTCGGCGCCCCCGCCGCCCGCCG
>DAOLDO010000687.1:0-3995 GCA_035327325.1 Chloroflexaceae bacterium
CGAGGCGTTCCACGGCGGTGAGGAGCTACTCCTCCTCCGCAACCGCCTGTTCGCGCGGCTCGTCACGACCCACGGCTACCGCGCCCTGGCGATCGAGAGCAGCTTCCCCAGGGCCGAGATCGTGAATGCCTACATCGCGGGCCACGGCCCGGCGACCTACGAGGCGGCGGCTGAGGCCGGCTTCAGCCATGGCTTCGGGCAGCTCGCCGCCAACCGCGAGCTGGTGGAGTGGATGCGCGCGTACAATCGCGACCCGTCGCACGTCGAAACGCTGCGCTTCTATGGCTTCGACATGCCCACCGGCACCCTTGGCGCCGCCGGGCCGCGCCAGACCCTCGATCGCACGCTGGCCTTTCTCGCCGCCGTGGATAGCGGCAGCGGCGTGGCCCATCGCCAGCACATCGAGGCCCTGCTCGGGGAGGAGGGCGACTGGGACAACCCGACGATCTTCAGCGACCGGTCGCTGTCGCCCGGTGGCTCGCCGCAGGCCACGGCGCTGCGGGCGGCGACCGAGGACCTGATCAGCGAGCTGCGCGCTCGGCGGCTCGAGCTGGACAACGACGAGCACCCGGGGCACTACGCTGAAGCGATGCTGTACGCGACGATGACACGCCAGTTGCTGGGCTTCCACGCCGCCTTCGCGCGGGGGGCAGGCCAGGCCGAGCTGCTGGGCATCCGCGACGCGCTGATGGCCGACAACCTCGCATTCATCGCTGAGCGGGAGCGCGGCCGCGGCAAGGTGCTGGTGTTCGCCCACAACGCCCACGTGCAGCGGGGCAAGATGACCGGGCTGCCGTCCTGGCGGCAGCCCCGGGATGTGGGCGCCTTCTCCTGGTGGCCGGCCGGTGCGCACATGGACCGGCTGCTGGGTGAGCGTTACGCGGTCATCGGCACTGCCCTCGGGGTGTCGGCGGAGAATGGCATCGCGTCGCCCGAGCCGGGCACCCTGGAGGCCTTGCTCACCTCGCCTTCGGCGTCGGGCCGGCTCATCCCGACCCACCGCGGCGTGGGGTTCGCCACCGACACAGTCGCGGCGCTACCGACGCGAGCTGCGAGTGACCGAAACCGCTCCTACGTCCCGCTCAGCCCGCAGAGCTTCACCGACTTCGACTGGCTGGCGGTGCTCGACAGTGCGACCTATAGTCGCGGTGGCCGCCCGCTACCAGAATAGGAGCCCATGTCTAGCAGGCAACCAGCCGGCGCGAGCCGAGGAGCAACCCTCACGTGCAAGGAGCAAGCATATCATGGACGAGCAGACAGTCACCCGCTACATCCTCGATACCTTTCCCGACGTCGAGACCACGGACGCCTTCGGGTACACCTTCTTCTTCTACCGCGATGACCATATGCTGCCGTTTGCCACGATCGCGGCCGCGGACAACGAGCACGACCGTGTCTCGAATCTGGATCGTCCCGGGGTGTTCCGGGTCAATATCGGCTTCAGCAAGCAGACGTTCCAGACGCTCTTCGGGGCGGAAGGCCGGCGGGTCGAGGACTACGATTTCACCGCATTGGACACGCTGATGCCGCACCCCGAGTACGCGGCACAGTCGTTCATCTGCGTGCTCAACCCCGGCGATGCGACCGTTCAGCAGGTGCGCTCGCTGCTCGCCGAGGCCCACGAGCGCGCGGTGCAGCGGTATCAGCGCCGCCACCAGCGGCCGGCAGAATACGGCGACGACGAGGGTGCCGTGCCGGACGAGTAGCCCACACCGTTCGCGCCGGTCTTGTGGCACCATATCGCCAGCACACAGAGGGCGGCACCCCTAGATCCGGGCTCGCCGCCCTGTCCCTCTTTCACTCCATGATCATCCAGAGCTTGCGGTACCAAGGTGCGTGCCGATCCACCACTGATTGCCGAAGGGATCCTCCACCCCCGCTCGCCGGTCGCCGTCGCCCAGCTCGGCCGGCTCCATCAGCGAAGTGCCGCCAGTGGCAAGCGCCTGCGCGTAGCGCGCATCCACGTCGTCGACGTAGAGATAGAGCATCGCCGGGAGCGGTGTCGAGTCCGCTTTGCCGCCAACCATCAGCATCGAGTCGCCGACGCGCAGCTCAACGTGGGTTCCACCCGCCGAACCCCGGCTGCGAAACGTCTCCTCGCCACCAAACGCCCGCTCGATATACGCGACCAGCCCGGTGACATCCGGGTGGATAAGATAGGGTGTCACCGTGTGAAACCCTGGCCGTCCGCCTGCCATCGTGACCTCCTCCTGCTGCTCGGTCGTCACGCGCAGGGTAGCAGCTTGCGGCCCTGATGTCTTGGAAAAACTGAACCTCATCCGTCGAGCGGCAGGTGGTTTGTCCGTGCGCCCCAGCGAGCGAGGTAGGCAGCCGGGGCCAGGCCCGTGAAGGCGCGGAAGTCGCGTGTCAGATGGGACTGGTCAACAAAGCCGCAAGCAAGCGCACGCTCTGCCCACCCCTCCGTCGGATCTGCCCCGAGCAGCCGCAGCGCCGCCTGGAAGCGCCAGACTCGCGCGAGCTGCTTTGGCGTCAACCCCACCTGATCGTGAAAGAGCTGTCCCAGACGCTGCTGGCTGATGCCGATCGCCTCTGCAAGCCGGGCGATTGGCTGGCGGTAGGCGCCCCGGCCGAGCCCGGCAAGGGCGGCGATGACAGCCGCGTGAGGCTCCAGTGTGGGCCGCATCTGCTGCCCGAGTGTTTCCTCCAGCACGCCGAGCCCGGCCTGCGGCGACGGCGCCGTGACGAGCCGCTCGACAAGCCGGTCGGCGGCCGGGCCCCACAGTGCGTCGAGCGAGACGTGGGCGTTCAGCAGGTCGGCGGCGGGGTGCCCGCCAAGGAATGGAAACCCGCCCCCTGGCCGAAAGATCACGCCGGCGCAGGCGCGTTGTTGGGCGGTGGGGATCACGAAGGGCACGAGGCAAGCCCCGCCGAGCGTGGCGCCCCGGAGCCGCTCGAAGGGAGCGGGTTCCAGCCCCGGCGCCACCAGGGTCACGTCGTCGCGCAGGTTAACGACGAGCTGCGGCGCCGCGGTTGGCAACATGCGCTCGGCGGCGTGGGCGGGGGGCACACCCTCGTACCACCACAGCAGCTCAATGTAGCGGTCCAGGGGTGGTGAGGGACGGCGAACGGCGAAGGTCACGCAGGTTCCTCCTTATCGGTTCGGCGCATGCTGCGCGCAGAGGGCGTGGGGGCGAGCAGCTCGCCCCCACGCCCACGCCCTACCCCTCCGGCGTGTAGCGCTGCCAGACCGCCTGAAGCACCGGGTCGCCGGGCAGATCGGCGTAGATCGAGAAGATCGTCATGCCCTGCTCCCAGCCCTGGCGGCGCCAGAAGGCCTGGGCCGGCGCGTCCTCACGATCGGTGCTCGTCGTGACGTGAATGCTGTGTGCGCCCAGCCCCTGGAGTGCGAGCACCGCCGCGCGCACCAGGGCGGCCTTGATGGCGAGCCGCTCGCGCCCAGGCAGGACAAACAGCTCCTCGACCTCGCCCTTGACCGCGGGCTCGATCGGGTGGCGCAGGGCCGCGCAGGTCACGAAGCTGACGACTGTGCCGTCGACGACGTCGACGAAGCAGCGGGCATCAGGATGGCCGGCGTAGCGAACGAGGTTGGCGAGCAGCTGCGGGGCGAGGTCGTCACGGAGTGGAGCGCCCACCTCCCGGCGCGCCCGTCCTCAATGAGCACCCGCACTGGCACGCCGGCGGCGAGTAAGATGGCGGCGAGCTGTCGGGCAATAGCGCTTCGCGCCAGCTTCACTAACAGCGTGTTCGGCAGGCTGCCCGGGTAGTCGATCTGTGGCCCGAGGGCCAGCAGGACTGGCGGCGTCATGCGCTTGCCCCCTCGTCGCGCAGACTTGCCACCTCGCTCAGCAGCTCACTCAGCCGCCCGCGCTCCTCGGCCGTCTCAGCGTGCTCGTCGGGGGCCAGGGTTAGCGCCTGCGCCATCTCGAGGTAGTGCTCCAGCGCCGCCCGGTCGCCCAGGGCAGCGGCGATGTCGGCGCGGAGCACAAAGGCGCGAAAGCGCGTCGCGGCTGGCT
>DAOLDO010000688.1:0-3979 GCA_035327325.1 Chloroflexaceae bacterium
ACCAGTACCCGTCGTTCCACCACAGCTTGCTCTCCGGCTTCTCGCCCGTCGGCGCCGAGACGACAGCGCTCCCGTGCGAGAAGGCGAAGCGGCCGACATCGCCGCTCTCAGCGGTCTGCGCCTGCAGCTGTCCGCTGAGCTCTGGCAGGAGGAGCATCATGAGCAGGAAACCTGCAACCTTTTGGGCAATACTGCCTCGTATAATATTTGCAGTGAAAGACACAGCAGCCCATAGCTCCGATAAAGGGCGCAATGCTGTTGGCTAGAATATCTAGACCGTACAACGGAACAGCCTACAGCGCAAGTGATGAGGGGGGGCATAGGTTTGCTTAGATGATGAACGTATAAACGCCAGGGGTCGCTGCCATGACTCGGCGATAAAAATATCGTTATCTCGGCGATCAGTCCATTTGGTCCGGGTCTAGCTGGAGGGCTGCACGGCGCCCTTAGCGCGCCAGAGGGCCGAGACGTGGCGGTCCGAGCAGGCGGGCCCGGAGGAGCGGGAGGCTCGCCCGCAGGCTGACGTTGAGCCGCCGCAAGCGCAGCGCCCGCCCCTCGCGGAGGTCGTTCAGGCCGGGATCGGTCGTAAACCCCAGCGCGACGCCCTCCTGCTCCAGCACGCGCTCGACGTCGTCGGTCCAGCTTCCGCTGGGGTACGCGAAGGTCGGATGGACATGGCCGATCTCGCGCTCGAGGTCGCGCAGCGATCCCGCCACCTCGGCGCGCACCTCGTCGAGCGGAGTGCGCCCGAGCAGGGGGTGGGTGCGGGTGTGGGCGCCGAGGGTGACGCCCTCGCGGGCGAGCTCGCGGAGGGCCGCCCACCCCAGGACCTCGCCGCGGGCCTGGGGCGCCCCGAGCGCGGCGCACACCTGCTCGACGTACGCCATGGCCTCTTGATGCGGCCGGCTCTTCACATAGCTGCGCAGTCCCTTGTAGGCCCGCCTGCGCTGCTCATCCGTGCCGAGCTCAAGGCGCCCGATCGGGGTCTCGAGGTCGCGCCGGCCCGCGTGGGCCAGGGCCTGGTAGAGGCGATCCCACCAGAAGGCGCGCTCGGGCCGGTCGGGGTAGGCCGTCGGCACGAAGAGCGTGACTGGTGCGCCGTGGCGCCGCAGAATCGGCCACGCGTGCTCGGCGAAGTCGCAGTACGCGTCGTCAAAGGTGAGCAATACCGCCCGGGGCGGCAGGGGCCTCCCGGCCCGCACACGCTCGATCAGCTCCTCGACCCCGATCACGCTGTAGCGCGTTGTGAGGTAGCTTACCTGCTGCGCGAACGCGGCGGGGGTCGCGCTGATCAGCCCCGGGTCCAGGGAGGGGCGGGAGCCGGGCTCGTCAACCCTGTGGTAGGTCAGCACCCGCAGCACGTCCGGGCTGTAGTCGCCGAGCGGCTCGATCAGGGCGACGAACGCCGCGAACGGCGCGCTGTCGGCCGCGGCGAAGGCGAGCTGCTTGAGCATGCGGACTCCTCCCGGCTACTGCGCGTCCCGCAGCTTGTGGCCCAGCTTCCCGAGCAGCCTGGTCACCTCGGCCAGGCCGGGCCGCGGATCCTCCAGCGACAGGATGTCGAACCTGTTTGCGGGGTTCAGCAGCCCGAGCAGGGCCAGGGCTGCCTGTTTGCGGCGCGGCATCTCGAGGAAGGCGTAGCGGCGTCTGCCGCGCAGCACCGTGCCGACCCAGAGGACGTCGAGCTCGAGATTGCGCGAGCGGACCCCGGGGCGGTACGCGGTGCTCGGCCCCGTCGCGGCCGGCGCACCATTGAGGTACAGCTCGGCCAGGCGGGCCGGGAAGTCCATCCCGCTGTGGACCGCCAGGGGGAGCGACCCCCAGATCCTGCCGTTGATCTCCATGAGCCGCGGGCCGGCGGCCCCGAGCTTGAACTCGACCATGGCCAGGCCCGTCCAGCCGAGGGCGCCGAGCAGCTCGACCGCGTGCCGGTACAGCTGCGGGTCCAGGCCCACGCTCTCGCGGAACGAGCTCGCCCCGCCGTGGACAGGCACCTCGCGCAGGCGGCGGTGCTGAAAGGCGGCCAGGGGCCTGCCCCGGTCCATCAGCAGCTCGACGCCGTGGCCGACGCCGCGGTAGTACTCCTGGATCAGCACCGGGCAGCGCCCCTCGAAGCGCCCCATCGCCTCGGCGAGGCGCTCCGCGTTCTCGGCATACGTGACCGTGAAGGCCTCGATCTGGCCGCCCTCGTGGTAGAGCCGCGAGCGCAGGGGCTTGAGCACGAGGGGCCAGCCAAGGGCCGGCCCGCGGGCCAGGGCCTCCGCGGCGGTGTGCACCAGGGCCGTGCGCGGGACCGGGACGCCGAGGGCCTCGGCGAGCGCGAGGGTCTTCTGCTTGTTGGTCACCACCTCGAGCGCGTCGGGCTCCGGCACCGCCAGCTGGCAGACCCCGGCGAAGCAGTCGCGGGCCTGGGACAGGGGCAGGATGGCCGCGTCGGTCACGGGGATGATCAGATCGACGCCGCGCTCGCGGGCGGCGCGCAGCAGAGAATCCACGAACGCGTCGGGCTTGGCCTCGGGCGCAGGGTAGACGAGCCTGTCGTGCGCGTAGCGCGAGCGCAGGCCGGGGCTGCCCGCCTCCGCGGCCGCGGCGATCACCCGCCAGCCCCGCCGCCCGAGCGAGCGGATACAGGCGACGGCGCTCCCGCGTCCCGCGTCGGTGACCAGGATTGTCGGCGTGCTGGGGCTAGTTCGGGGCATCGCCGAGCCTGCCTGCCGCTGCGGCCTTGCGGCGGTAGAAGCCGTAGACTAGGCCGGCCACGTCGCTCGCCCCCTCCTCGAGGGGCCGGTCCACATTCACCACCTCGAAGTGCTCGAGGACGTCGGCCATCTGCAAGTAGCTCTGCCGCCGCCGCTCCAGCGACTCGATGGTGCCCTCGCCCTTGCGCGCGAAGAGTACCTCGGCCGGCGCGTCGAGGTAGATCGTGAGGTCGGGCCTGGGGTAGAGCTTGTCGAGCATAAATCCGTGCACGCGGCGCGTCAGGGGCTTCTCCTGCCCAGGGTTGGCGATGTCGTAGGCGTAGTAGTCGGCGAAGTAGTGGCGGTCGAAGACCACGATGTTGCCGCCGCGCCGGTAGTTCCAGGCGAGGATCTGCCGGAACCACTCCTCGCTCATCCGGTTGATCAGGCTGACCGTCGAGCGCGCCCCCGCCGCCGCCCGGCGAAGCAGGCCCTTGGGCCGCCTGCCGATCGTCTTCGGATCGCGCGGGCCCGCCGTATCGGGCGCGACGCCCCTGGCGCGCTTGAGGGCGCGGATCAGGCGCGTCGTCGGCAGCATGTGGTTGCTCGACTCGAGGTTGATGCCCATGTAGACGTACTTGATCGGCACGGGGATCCGCTGGGCGAGCAGCCGACCGACCGTGGTTTTCCCGGCCCCGTCGGGCCCGATGAGTGCGACCGTGATCATTGTGTTCTAGACCCTCGCCTTCTGTGGCTGCACAACGGCATGAAAGACCCGGTTCAGCTTCTCGCCGCTCTCGCTCCAGACAAAGTGCCGCTCGACGAACGAGCGCGCGCCGTGGTCCACGGCGGCGCCGGCCCGCCCCTCCTCCAGCTGCCGCACGAGCGCTTCGGCGAGGGCCTCGCGCCCCTCGGCGACCGTGACCGGCGGGCGGTCGCCCTCCTCGGTCCGTAGGCCGTCGGCGGCCAGCGGCGAGGCCACGACTGGCACCTCCATCGCCATCGCCTCGAGCACCTTGTTCTGGATCCCGGCGCCGTAGCGCAGCGGGGCGGCGAAGACCGTCGCGCGCTCCAGGTAGGGTCGCACGTCGTCTACGAAGCCCGTGACGGTCACCCCCGGGCGGCTCCCCGCGGCCTTGAGCGGCGCGGGCGGGTCGCGCCCGACGATCAGCAGCCGGGCGTCGGGCACCTTGCGCCAGACGAGCGGCATCACCTCGTCGGCCAGGTAGAGGGCGGCGTCGGTGTTTGGCGCGTAGTCCATCGCCCCCGTAAAGACGATCGTCTCCGCGCCGCGCTGCCCC
>DAOLDO010000689.1:0-3972 GCA_035327325.1 Chloroflexaceae bacterium
CGTCCGCACCAAGCTGCGCCCGCCGCGGGCGCGGGGCGATCTGCTGCCGCGCCCCCAGCTGACCACGGCCCTGCGCCGCGCCGTCGGCGCCGTGCGCCTGGTGCTCGTCTCGGCCCCCGCGGGGGCCGGCAAGACCACCCTGATCGCCCAGGCCCTCGCCGCCGCGGCCCGCGACGGCGCGGCGCGACCCCTTGACGCCGGCGGGCTCGACCGGCCGGCCTGGCTCTCGCTCGACGAGCACGACGACGACCTGGCCCGCTTCCTCCACGGCCTGATCGCGGCCTGCCGCCAGATCGCGCCCGGGGCCGGCGACGCGGCCCTGGCGGCCCTGGCGGCCGACCACGCCGGCGGCCTGCCCCTCGGCCTGCGCGTCGTCGAGGCCCTCAGCGACGACCTGCTCGAGGCCCTGGACGGCCCGACCGCCCTGGTGCTCGACGACCTCCACGCCGTGGCCGACCCGGCCATCTACGGCGCCCTCGAGCGCTTCATTGACCTGCTGCCCGCCGAGTTGACCGTGGTGGTCGCCGCCAGGCAGGACCCGCCCCTCCCCCTGGCCCGCTGGCGCGTCCGCCGCGAGCTGCGCGAGCTGCGCTTCGCCGACCTGCGCTTCAGCCGCGCCGAGGCCGCGGCCCTGCTCAACGAGCGCCTCGGCCTGGGCCTCGGCGCCGCCGAGGTGGCCGCTCTCCACGCCCAGACCGAGGGCTGGGCCGCCGGCCTGGGCCTGCTCGCCGCCTCGCTCGAGCGGATCACCAGCGGCGGCGAGCGCGTGCGCTTCCTCGCCGGCCTCGAGCGCCTCGACCGCTCGCTCTACGAGTACCTGGCCGCCGAGGTGCTCGAGCGCCAGGACCCGTTCGTGCGCATGTTCCTGATCGAGACCGCCATCCTCCAGGACCTGACGCCCGCCGTCTGCGCCGCCGTGACCGGCCGCGAGGACGCCGGCGCCATCCTCGACGAGCTCTACGCCCGCAACCTCTTCCTGGTCGAGCTCGGCGACGCCCACGGCGCCCAGGCCCCCACCTACCGCTACCAGGACCTGTTCCGCGAGTTCCTGCGCGAGCGCCTGCGCCGCGAGGCGCCCGAGTGGGGCCGCCGCCTGCACCTGCGGGCCGCCCGCGTCGAGCGGGCCCCCGCCCGGCGCATGCACCACCTCCTCGCCGCCGGCGCCTGGGACGAGGCCGTGGCCATGCTCGACGAGCTCGCCGAGCCCCTGATCGCCCAGGGCGCCCTCGGCACCCTCAGGGCCTGGGTCGAGGCCCTGCCCGAGGAGGCCCGCGAGCGGCGCCCCCACCTGACCTACCTGCTCACCATCTGGGCGCCAATGCTGCGCCTCTGCGTCGAGCGCGGCATCAGCCTCGAGGTCGCCGCCCGCGCCCTCGGCCTCTCGGAGGCGCCGCGGGCCGAGGGCGAGCCCGCCGCGCCTCCCAGCGCCGCTGCGGCGGCCCTCGACGGCTTCGACGAGCCCCTGACCGCCCGCGAGATGGAGGTGCTGCGCCTGGTGGCGATCGGTCTGAGCAACCAGGCCATCGCCGACCGGCTGGTGATCAGCCTGCACACCGCCAAGCGCCACGTGGCCAACATCCTCGAGAAGCTGGGCGCCGCCTCGCGCACAGAGGCCGCCGCCCGCGCCCGCCAGCTCGGCGTGGCATAGAAGTAGAGACGCCCCGGCGGGGCGTCTCCACGGGGCGGTGCGGCCCAGCTACCGCAGCAGCACCGCCTCGGCCCCGCGCCCCGGCGCGGCGTCGGGGTAGAGCAGCAGCAGCCCGAGCTGCGAGGGCGATCCGGCGAGGCCGCCGTCGTCCTCCGCGAAGGGGAGGGCGGCCCGCCCCGCCGCCGGCACCGTGAGCGTCGCGGCCAGAGGCCGGAAGCGCAACGCGCCGGTCTGCATGGCGTGGGGCGCCGCGCCGCAGGCGGCGATCGGCCCCGGCGAGCAGTCCCACGGCGGCGTCGCGCCGCCCTTGAAGTAGCCGTCCCGCGCCACGACATGGAAGCGGAACGGCCGGTCGCTGCGCAGGCCGACCGCCGCGGCGGGCACGGGCAGCACCCAGCTCTGGGTGTGGAAGCCGGCCCGCGTGAAGAGGTAGGGCGCCGTCGGCCGCGTGCCGTCCGCCGGGTTCACGTCGCGCACAAAGACCATGCTACGCCCGTCGTCGCGGTCCATGGTCGTGGCCACGTAGTCGGTCGCGCCGTCGGCGTTCGCGTCGAGGTGGACCTCGATCTGGACGGGCGCGTTCGGCGAGGCCCTGTAGGGCCGGTCGTACACCGTCACGGCGAACTCGACCACCTCGTCGGCGAGGGCGCCCGCGGGCGCCGGGGGCAGGCCCAGGGCGGCGTTCAGGCCGGGCTCGGCGTAGCTGCGCAGGCCCACGTACCTGATGTCTACCGGGCTCTCGTCGCTGCCCGGCCGGTCCCCCGGCGTGTAGTCCAGGTCCGGGCAGGGCTCCACGGTGCCCCGGCGGTCGCACCGGTTCGGGCTGATGTCCACCAGGGCGAAGGCGCTCACCTCGCCGGCGGTGTGCGCTGAGCCATTTGTGAGCAGCAGCTGAGTCTCAAGGGGGCGCGACACCGCCACGGCGGCCACCCTGCGCGGCAGGATGTGGACGGGCACGTCGATCTGGTTGTTGGGCCCGCCGTCAATCGCCAGGGCGCCCTCGACCTCCAGCAGGTCGAGCTCAGGGCAAGCCACCTGGGGCGCCGGCGTGTCGCACGTAGCCCCGCCCGGCGCCCGCTCGAGGAGCAGGCTCGGGC
This sequence comes from Chloroflexaceae bacterium, assembly GCA_035327325.1. Taxonomy (GTDB): domain Bacteria; phylum Chloroflexota; class Chloroflexia; order Chloroflexales; family Chloroflexaceae; genus CAIWXH01. The sequence continues at coordinate 2,746 of DAOLDO010000689.1, forward strand.
TGAGGGCCACGGTCATGGTGACGATCTGGGCGCCACCGCCGGGCAGCTCCAGGCGCTCGGGGGCGACGCGCAGGGCGACGCCGCGGCCCTCGTCCTCGGGGTCGCGCAGGCCGGCCGCCAGCGTGTAGCTGCGCGGCGACAACGAGTAGTTGACCACCACCACCTGGCGCGTCAGCTCCTGCTCGGCGATGACGGGCGCGTAGCCGAACGAGACGCTGCCCGTCTGGGCGTTCCACGCCTGGTAGAGCGGGTCGCCGCCGGGGTAGAGGGCGGCGCAGGGCGGCGGCCTGCCCACGAGCCTGAAGGCCAGCAAGTCGAGGTAGGGGTTGACCGAGCAGAGGTTCAGCTCGGGGCTCGCGCCGAGCAGCGCGATCATCTCCGTCGCGTCGAGGGCCAGGGTGCGGCCCACAAAGGCGTTCAGCGCCCGCACCCGGCCGGCGCCCTGGAGCGCGAGCGGGGCCGGGCCGCCGCCCGGCGCGGCGAGGTCGGCGGCGTTGTTCATCAGCACCGCCTTGACCAGGGGGGCCAGGGAGAGGTTGGGCTGGCCCGGCACGTCGGCGAGGCCGGGGCCCGGGTCGAGAGCGCCCTTCTCCTCGAGCTCCTGGATGACCAGGGCGGCGACGCCCGCGGCCACGGGGGCCGCGCCCGACGATCCGCCGAACGGGGCCACCGCCGTCCCGCCGCCGGCCCGCGCCGAGAGGACCGCGCCGGGCGCCGCGAGGTCGGGCTTGAGGGCGCTGTCGTTGATGCGCGGGCCGCGGCTCGCGTCGGCCGCGATCGCCTCGACCATCTCGCCCGCGCCTGGCTCCCCCGCCTCGCCCTCGGCCTCCCCACCCATCACCACGGGCAGTGCGCTCTCGGCGACGGCCAGGGCCCCGGCCGCCGTCGCGGGCGCGCCGACGACAAAGGGCCGGTCGCCGTCGTTGCCGGCGGCGGCCACGACGAGCGAGCCGTAGAAGCTGGCCAGGTTGGCGAACAGGCTGACGGCGTCCTCCGGCTGCCCGTAGTTGAAGCTCACGGCGAGCACGATGATGTCGGCGGGGTCGTAGGCCAGGCAGCCCGGGCCGGCGCAGCCGCCGCTGTCGGAGCGGTCGAGGTCGAGGGCGGCGTCGATCGCGCTGAGCAGGGCCAGGCCGCTGCACAGCTCGGCGGCCCCGTTGCACGCCTTGAAGGCCCACAGGCCGGCCCCCGGGGCCACGCCCCGGTCGTCCCCCCCGGGCGCGGCGG
>DAOLDO010000690.1:0-3945 GCA_035327325.1 Chloroflexaceae bacterium
CCGGCGGCTTCCCCGAGGAGCGCGAGGGCGCCCTCGGTCGCGGCAGGCCGGGCGGGCGCTCGGGCCCCGCCGTAGCCGTGCGGCCCCGCGGCCCGGTCGAGCTGCCCAGCGTCATGACCGTGCGCGAGTTCTCCGAGGCCACCGGCATCGGCGCCTCCGAGATCCTGAAGGCCCTGATGAAGGGCGGCGTGCTGGCCAACATCAACCAGCAGATTGACTACGAGACCGCGGCCCTGATCGCCGCCGACTTCTCGATCGAGACGGTCGAGAAGGTGCCCGAGCAGCTGGCCGGGATCGTCGAGAACGTCAAGGACGTGCTCAGCGCCCAGGAGGCCGGCGACATGCGCGCACGGCCGCCCGTGGTCACGATCATGGGCCACGTTGACCACGGCAAGACCAAGCTGCTCGACGCGATCCGCTCGGCCCGCGTGGCCGAGGGCGAGGCCGGCGGCATCACCCAGCATATCGGCGCCTACCAGATCGAGCTCAACCACCGCAAGATCACCTTCCTCGACACGCCCGGCCACGAGGCCTTCACCGCCATGCGCGCCCGCGGCGCCCAGGCCACCGACATTGTGGTGCTGGTGGTGGCCGCCGACGACGGCGTGATGCCCCAGACCCGCGAGGCGATCGCCCACGTCAAGGCCGCTGGCGTGCCGATGATCGTGGCGATCAACAAGATCGACCTGCCCAGCGCCAACCCGGGCCGGATCAAGGAGCAGCTGGCGGCGACCGAGGTGATCGTCGAGGAGTACGGCGGCGATGTGCCCTCGGTCGAGGTCTCGGCGCGCTCGAAGATCAATATTGACGGCCTGCTCGAGATGATCCTGCTCGTGGCCGACCTGCAGGACCTCAAGGCCAACCCGAACGCGCCCGCCGTCGGCACGATCGTCGAGGCCGAGCTCGACAAGAGCCGCGGCCCCGTGGCCACCGTGCTCATCCAGAACGGCACCCTGCGCCCCGAGGACAACGTGCTCGTCGGCGGGGTCTCGGGCAAGATCAAGTCTATGTTCAGCGACAGCGGCAAGCGTCTGCGCTCCGCCGAGCCGTCCATGCCCGTGGAGATCCTCGGCCTCGAGGGCGTGCCCCAGGCCGGCGACATCCTCCAGGTGATGGACGACCTGACCATCGCCCGCGAGGTGGCCCTCCAGCGCCAGCGCCAGACGCGCATGGAGGCGATCGCCACGACCACCCGCGGCACGAGCCTGGAGGACCTGTTCAGCAAGGTGCAGCAGGGCCAGGTCAAGGACCTGAACGTCATCCTCAAGGCCGATGTGCAGGGCTCGATCGGCGCGATCGAGCACCAGTTCCGGCAGCTCAGCGAGTCGCAGACCGAGGTGCAGATCCGCGTGATCCATAAGGCCACGGGCGCGATCAGCGAGGGCGATGTGAACCTGGCTATGGCCTCCCAGGCGATCATCATAGGCTTCAACGTCAGGCCCGACCCGGCCGCTCGCCGCGCCGCCGAGCAGCAGGGCGTGGATATCCGCTTCTATAACATCATCTACCAGCTCACCGACGACATCAAGAAGGCCATGGTCGGCATGCTCGCCCCCACCTTCAAGGAGGTGGTCGAGGGCTTCGCCGAGGTGCGTAACACCTTCCGCCTCCCCTCGCGCGAGGTGGTCGCCGGCCTCTACATCACCGACGGCAAGATCACCCGCACCGGCCAGAGCGTGCGCGTCCTGCGCAACGGCGCCGTGCTCCACGACGGCAGGATCAGCAGCCTCAAGCGCTTCAAGGACGATGTGCGCGAGGTCACGGCCGGCTACGAGTGCGGCCTGATCGTCGAGGGCTTCGGCGATGTCCAGGTGGGCGACAATATGGAGTTCTACCGCCAGGAGCGGGTCGAGGCGACGCTGTAGCCCTCACCCCCCTCCCCCCTCTCCCGCTCAGGGAGAGGGGGGTGGAAGGCTTTGGTATGAGCAAACAACGGCTCCAGCAAGTCGCCGATACGATCCAGCAGATCCTCGGCGAGGTGATCCAGTACGAGCTGAAGGACCCGCGGGTCGGCTTCGCCACCGTCACCGGCGTCGAGGTCAGCGCCGACCTCCAGCGGGCCACCGTGCGCGTCTCGGTGATGGGCGCGGAGGACGAGCAGGCCGAGACGATGCAGGCCCTCCAGCGGGCCCGCGGCTTCCTGCGCAAGCGCGTGGCCGAGGAGATGCGCCACATGCGCTTCATCCCCGAGCTGCGCCTGGTCCAGGACACCTCGCTCGACTACAGCATACGCATCGCCGAGGTGCTGCGCGAGGTCGAGGAGGAGCGCAAGGCCAACCCGCCCAAGCTGGACGACGATGAGTGACGGCCCCGACGCCTACTTCAAGAAGCGCCTCCCCTACAGCCACCGTGGGCAGCAGCTGGCCTTCGACGTCGGCCACACCCTCTTCTCCTCGTTCCAGGTGGACGACGGCAGCGACCTGCTGCTGCGCACCCTCGAGCCGGCCGCGCCCCCCGCCAGCATCCTCGATCTCGGCTGCGGCGTGGGCGTGCTCGGCATCACCCTGGCCCGGCGCTTCCCCGAGGCCCAGGTGCTCATGGCCGACGTGAACCTGCTGGCGGTGCGCTACGCCCGCCACAACGTCGCGCTCAACGGCGCCGGCAACGCCGCGGTGGTCGGCAGCGTCGGCCTCGAGCAGGTGCCCCCCGGCCCCTACGACCTGATTGTGTCGAACATCCCGGCCAAGATCGGCGACCTGGCGATCGAGCAGGAGTTCGTGCTCGGCCCCGCCGAGCGCCTTGCCCCCGGCGGCGAGTACTGGTTCGTGGTGGTCAGCGGGCTCAACCACCTCATCCCCCGCCTCGGCCCGCGCCACCAGCTCAGACTCAAGGAGATCAAGAAGCGGTCGGGCCATAGTGTCTACCGGGTGACGCGATGATCTACACCGAGCCGGCGGCCGCGGCGGCCGCCTTCAGCGCCAGGCTGGCCCAGGCCCGGCGCGTCCTGCTCCTCACCCACGTCAACCCCGACGGCGACGCCGTGGGCTCGCTGCTCGGGGCGGCCCACGCCCTGCGCGACAGCGGGCGCGAGCCGATCTGCCTGCTCGCCTCGCCCCCGCCCAGCTACGCCCTCACCCTGCCCGGGGCCGAGTGGCTGAGCGTCTACCGGCGCGGCGAGCCCCTGCCCGCCGCCGACCTGATCTGGATGCTCGACACCGCCACCCCCGCCCGCGTCGGCGCGATCGCCGAGGAGCACGCCGCCACGCTGCTCGTCGGCCCGCTCGTGATCACCGACCACCACGTCACCAACGAGGGCGGCGGCCAGCTCAACCTGATCGACCCCTCTGCCGCCTCCAACGCCGACCTGCTCTTCCGGCTGCTGCGCGCCGTGGGCCTTCCGGTCAGCCCCGCGGCGGCGACATGCCTGCTTATGGGCACCGTCACCGACACCCAGAGCTTCCAGACCAGCAGCACGACGCCGCAGACCCTGCGCACCACCGCCGAGATCCTTGAGGCCGGGGCCGACCTCCAGGCGGTGATCAGGGCGGTCTACCTCAGCGTGCCCACGAGCACCGTGCGCCTGACCGGCATGGCCCTCGGCGAGCTGAAGCGCGAGGGGCCCCTCGTCTGGGCCACCGTCACCCAGGCCCAGATGGCGGCGGCGGGCGCCGGCGACGAGGCGACCGACGACACCATGAAGCGCATGCAGCAGGTGGAGGGCGCTCGCGTCTGCGCCCTGCTGAAGGAGCGCTACGACGGCACGGTGAAGCTGAGCCTGCGCTCGGTGCCGGGGATCAACGTGGCGGCGATCGCCCAGACCTGGGGCGGCGGCGGCCACGCCCAGGCCGCCGGGGCCACCATGGCCATGGGCCTCGCCGAGGCGACCGCCGCGGTGCTGCCGCTGCTGCGGGCGGCGCTGGCCGAGCAGGGGTAGCCGGGCGACCGCGCCGGGGCGACCACGTGGGGTCGGGCGACCACGTGGGGTCGGGCGACCACGTGGGGTCG
>DAOLDO010000691.1:0-3944 GCA_035327325.1 Chloroflexaceae bacterium
CCGAAGGAGATCCAGGAGCTGGTGGACAACCTGCGCAACCCCATCACCGACGACGACATGATGGCCAGGTACGGCTCCGGCGACAAGGCCGCGGCCCACTAAGTCCGGCCCGCGGCCCGAGTCCAACCGCCCCCCTTCCCCCCGTGGCAGCCGCGGGGAGAAGGGGGGCGCTTTTGCCTCGACAGCCGCTCGGGCATGGTGGGAGCGTCTCGGCCGTCAGGGCGCCACACCCTATGCCCGCACCCTAGACCCTTCGCTGAAAGCGCCCTAGCTCACGCCCTCCAGGCGGTCCTCGAGGTCGGCGTAGAGCTCGCGCAGCCGGTCGAGGGTGGCCTCGTCGGCCTGCCACATGCCACGGCTGCTGGCCTCGAGCAGGCGGCCGACGGCGTTGCGGGTGGCCTCGGGGTTGGCGGCCTCGAGGCGCTGGCGCATGGCGTCGTCGAGCACGAAGGTCTCGGCGGCCTGGTCGAAGACCCAGTTGTCCACCGCGCTGGTCGTCGCGCTCCAGCCGACCATGTAGGTGAAGCGGTGGGCGATCTCGGCGGCGCCGTTGTGGCCGTGCTTGAGCATGCCCTCGTACCAGGTCGGGTTCAGCAGCTTGGTGCGGTACTCGACCCGCAGCACCTGCTCGAGGTCCTGCACCCTGGTCTCGGCGGTGAAGCTCTCGACGTAGCTCAGGGCCACCTTGCCGCCCGTGGCCCGCTCGGCGGCGGCCTTCAGCGCCCCCGAGTAGCCGTAGTAGTGCTGCATGTCGGTCAGACCATACTCGACGCTGTCAATCTCCTGGGCGACGCGGCCGACGGTCTTCAGCAGCGAGCGCAGCACCTCGGGCTGGGCCTGGCCGCCCTTCTCGCCGCCGAAGGCGAAGGCGTTGCGCTTGATGAACAGCTCCTCGAGGTCCTGGCGCTCCTCCCAGGCCCCGCCGTCAATCGCCTCGTCCACGTCGGTGCCGTAGGTGCCCTCGGCCTGGGTGAAGACGCGGGCCGTGGCCTGCTCCCAGCTCTTGCCCTCGGCGAGCATGGCGTTGACGTGCTTGCGGACGAAGTTCTGCTCCTCGGGCTCGTCGGCGCCGGCCGTTTCGCGGACGAGACGGTCGAGCAGGTCAATCGTGCCGGCGAAGGTATCGCGGAAGATGCCCGAGGCGGTCATCAGCACGTCCACCCGTGGGCGGCCCAGCTCGTCCAGGGGGATGAGCTCGTAGCGGCCCACCTTGCCCTGGCCGTCCTTCAGGGGGCGGGCGCCGAGCAGGCCGAGCACGGTGCCGATCGACTCGCCCTTGGTCTTGATCGCGTCGAGGCCCCAGAGCACCTGGGCGATCGTCTCGGGGTACTCGCCGTCGTGCTCGGCCCTGTGGGCGGCGATCAGGGCCTCGGCGATGCGGGCGCCGCGCTGGTAGGCGCTGTCCGAGGGCACGCGGAAGGGGTCGAGGCTGTGGATATTGCGCCCCGTCGGCAGCACGGCCAGCCCGTCGCGGATCAGGTCGCCGCCGGGGGCGGCCGGGATGTAGCGGCCCTCGAGGCCGCGCAGCAGGTAGTCGAGCTCCTGGGTGTTGTCGCGCAGGGCGGCCAGCATGCCGCGCCCCAGCGCGGCCAGGGGGTCGAGCGAGAGGGCCCAGGGCACCAGCTCGGTCAGGCCGAAGATCGCCCGCCAGGTGGGCTCGGGCGTCTCGCCGCCCAGCACGACCCGGCGCGCGAACTCGGCGCAGCCGGCCTCGACCCGGTCGCGTACGGCGAGGGCCGCGGCGTCGCCGGCGCGGGCGGCCCGCAACAGGGCGCCGTAGTCGGCGAAGGCGCCGGCCTGGGCGGCCATGCCATTGTGCCGAACCGCGCTCAGGGCCAGGTCGCCCAGCCCCAGGTTGCCGTCGCGGGGGATCTTCAGGGCCTCGGCGATCAGGGTCAGCTGCTGCTCGATCGGCGGGGCGCTGCCGAGCACGTGGAGCGAGCCGCTGATCAGGGTCGCCTCGAGCTCGCGCAGGTAGGCGTAGGCCCGCGAGGCGAAGGCCGCGAAGGGCTCGTCCGCCCCGCGGGCCAGCTCCACGTCGAGGTTGAGCAGGGCGATCTTCTGGGCGATCGCCTCCTCGTCGCCGCCGCCAGGGCTCTCGCGGAACTCGGCCAGCAGCTCCTTCAGGACCTGGAGCTCTTTGTAGAGCCCGGCCCGGCCGTAGGGCGGGATGGCGTGGCCGACGATGGTGGCGTAGCCGCGGCGCTTGGCGATGTTGGCCTCGGCCGGGTTGTTGATCGGGTAGACGTAGAAGTTCGGCAGCTTGCCCAGCAGCACGTCGGGCCAGCAGCTCTCGGTGACGCCGAGCTGCACGCCCGGCATCCACTCGGCCGTGCCGTGCATGCCCAGGTGGACGATCGCGTCGGCCCCCAGCTCCTCGCTGAGGTACTTGTAGAACCCGGCGTACTGGTGGTGGGGCGTGTTCTCGCGGTCGAACAGCAGGCGCATCGGGTCGCCCGGCATGCCGATGATCGGCTGCACGCCGACGTAGACGTTGCCGAGGCGCATGCCGCCCAGGCGCACCCGGTCGCGGCCGGCGGGGGCGATGTCGCCGGGGAAGGCGCCCCAGCGCGCCTCGATGCGCTCCTGGTCGCCCGGGCGCACCCAGCGGCCGAAGGCCGCCCGGTCCACCGTGGGCAGGTCGAGGGGCGGGTGGCCGGGGGGCAGCTCGGCGCCGAGGTCGGCCCGCAGCGAGCCCTCGAGGCAGCGCGCCAGCTGGGCCGGGTCGCGCGGGTAGTCGCCCACCGTGTAGCCGGCGGCCTTCATGCGGTCGAGCAGGGCGATCAGGCTGGCCGGCACGTCGAGCAGGGCGGCCGTGGCGGTGTTGCCCTGGCCGGGCGGGTAGTTGTAGACGACGATCGCCACCTTCTTGTCGCGGTTCGGCGTCTTGCGCAGGCCCACGTAGCCGCGCACCTGCTCGCCGAGGCGGGCCAGGCGGTCGGGCGCCGTGCCGATCTCGCTCCCGCGCATGCCGCCAAGCACCACCGGCGCGATCGCGCCGTCCATCTCGGGCAGCGCGAAGAGCATGGTCGCCTGGAGCGGGCCGACCCCGTGCTCGCGCCAGTGCTGCTCGTCCTGCACGAACAGCGGCGAGGCGACCACATAGGGCACGTCCAGCTTGCTCAGCAGCTCGCGGGCCACGGCCACGGTCAGGCCGGCCTTGGTGGAGCCGGCGGGGCCGCCCACCAGGGGGAAGCCCATGGTGTTGACCACGGCGTCCACCTCGAGCCTGGTCAGCCACTCGCGCACGACGATATGGCTCTCGATGCCCTGCACAAAGATCGGCAGCACGCGCAGGCCGGCGGCCTCCAGGGCCCGCACTACGTCGTCGTGATAGGTCGTGCCGCCGATGATGTGGCTGCGGAACGAGAGCACCGCCACCGTGCCGAGGGGTCTGGGGGCCGCCTTGCCACGGGCTTTGTGGCGCCCCTGCTCCCAGTGCAGGTACTCCTCGGGCTTGCCGAAGTACTTCGGCGCGTCGGGGTGGGCGAAGCCCATGCTCGGCAGCTCGACCGGCGCGGGCACCTGCAGGCGCGGCAGGCCCCCGTACTCGCGCAGGATCAGCTTGAACATGCTGGCCGTGTTGGCCGCGTTGCGGTTGCCCCAGTAGGTCGAGACGTTGGTCCAGTTGCGGAAGTCGCTCAGCCGCTTGCCGGGGAGGAAGTTCACCAGCTTCGAGGTGATCTTCTGTAATTTGACATAACCATACAGGGCGTCCTCCTCGCGGTTGCCGACAAGGAGGCGGGCGACGTTCTGGACCGGCTTTGGCATGCCGCCGCCGCCCTTGCCCATGGCGTAGCTGCCCACCTTGGTCAGCCGCATGATCTCCGGCAGGCTCTCGAACGCGAAGACCACCGGCGGGGCGGGCCGCCCGACCCTGGGGGCGAGCCCCCCGGCCGTCTCGGCCCGGGGGGGCAGCGGGGCGGTCAGACAGGCGCAGCGGG
>DAOLDO010000692.1:0-3935 GCA_035327325.1 Chloroflexaceae bacterium
GGCCCTGGCCGAGCGGGCCGTGGCCGAGGTGCTACGGGCCGAGGCCGCGCCCGGCCCCCTGGAGGTCGGCGTCCTGATCGCCGACGACGCCAAGCTCCACGCCCTCAACCGCGACTACCGCGGCGTGGACGCCCCCACCGACGTGCTCTCCTTCGCCGACGACGGCGCGGAGGGCGGCTTCGTCGCGCAGCCCGGCGCGCCCCGCTACCTCGGCGATATCGCGATCTCGTTCGAGCGGGTGGTCGCCCAGGCCGCCGAGTACGGCCACAGCCCCGCCCGCGAGCTGGCCTACCTGGCCGCCCACGGCGCGCTGCACCTGCTCGGCTATGACCACGAGCGCGGCCCCGAGGACGAGGCCGCGATGCGGGCCCGCGAGGAGGCCGCGATGGCCGCCCTGGGGCTCGGGCGCTAGCCCGGCTTTTTGGCCGTCTCTGCCCGGTCGCGGCCAAGGACGAAGGGCCAAGGACCAACCGCTCAGGCGCTGCCCGGCGTTGGTCCTTGGTCTTTCGTCCTCGGTCAGCACTGGCACCCGCCTGGTCGCCGGCACAACGAGCCGGGCCGAGGTGCGGTATACTGGGTGGCCCACCCCAGTGTACCGGAGGCGCAGATGACGGCCACGCACCTCAGCGTCGAGGCGCTGCACGAGGAGCTCGCGCGCACCGAGGGCGAGCTGCGCCTGGTCGCCGAGGTGAGCGACATGATCGGCCGGGCGGCCCCGCTGCGGGCCATCCTCGACCGGATCGCCGCCAGGGTGGCCGAGCTGCTCGCCACGCCCTACGCCGCCATCCTGCTGCTGACCCTGGACGGGCGCCAGATGACGATCGAGGGCGCCAGCGGCCTCGCCGAGCCCTACATCGCGGTGATCAACCGCCACGGCCTGGCGCGCAACGGCCTGGCCGGCCTGCCCAGCCTCGAGGTCTGCCGCAGCGGCCGGCCGATGGTCTGGGACGACATGCCCTCCGACCCGCACCTGGCCCACTTCCACGAGGCCCAGCGCCTCCAGGGCATCAGCTCGATGGTCGCCGTGCCGCTGCGGGGCCCGGGCGGGGCGATCGGGACGCTGAACTGCTACCACCCGCAGCCGGGCCACTTTGTCGCCCGCGACGTCGAGCTGCTGGCGCGGGTGGCGGCCCACGCCGCCGGAGCGATCCACAACGCCCGCCTGGTCGAGCGGCTCAACGCCAGCGTGAGCCGGCTCAGCCAGATGAACCGGGTGGTCCAGGGCCAGAACGCCACCCTGGCCCGCGCCGACGCCATCCACCGCCGGCTGACCGCCCTCGTGCTCGACGAGGGGGGCCTGGCGGCGATCGTGCAGACCCTCGCCGGCCTGCTCGGCTGCGGCGTGGCCCTCTACGACGCCCAGCTGGCCCCGCTGACCAGCGCGCCGGCCCCGCGGCCGGACGCCCCCGCCCCGGTCAGCCTGGACCAGCGCCTGGTCGCGCCGCCCGCGGGTCGCCGGGCGATCACCGGCGTGGCCAGGGGGCCGGGCGTCTCGGGCGACGCGCTGCTCTGCCCGGTCAGCGCCCGGGGCAAGACCATGGGCTTCCTGGCCGTGCCCGACTGCGCCGCCACCACGGGCGAGCTCGAGCGGCGCACCCTCGAGCACGCCGCCACGGTCTGCGCGGTCGAGCTGCTGCGCCAGCGCGTCGGGCAGGAGGTGGCCTGGCGCCAGCGGGCGGCCCTCTTCGACGACCTGCTCGCGGGGCGTCTGGGCGCCGACGAGCTGGACCTGCGCGCCCGCCAGCTCGGGGTGAGCCTTGAGGGGCCGCACCGGCTGCTGCTGGTGGGCGTCGCCGACGAGGCGCCAGCCGCAGGCGAGCGGCACGCCGGCGACCTCAGGCGGCTCCTGGCCGAGCTGGTCGGGCGCGAGGCGCACCAGCGCCTGCCGCGGGCCCTGGTGGCGGTGCGAGGCGCCCAGGTGGCCGCGCTGCTGCCGTGCCAGCCCGGCGCCCCCGAGTGCGCCGACGAGCTGATGCGGGCCGTGGCCGAGGCCGGGCGGCAGCAGACCCCGCCCCTGGCCCTCGCCGGCGGCCTCAGCGGCCCCGCCGAGGGCGCCGCGGGCTTCGCCCGCGCCTACGGCGAGGCGAGCGAGGCCCTGGCCGTGCTGGCGCGCCTCGGCTCCGACGGCTCGCTCCTGCGCTACGACGAGGTCGGCGTGCTCGGGCTGCTGGTGCGCGGCGGCACCCGCGACGAGCTGCTGCGCCTGGCCCGCCGCCACCTCGACGCGCTGCTCGCCTACGAGGCGCGGCGCGGGGTGGGGCTGGTGGCGACCCTGGAGTGCTACCTGCGCAGCGGCTGCAACCCCCAGCGGGCCGCCGAGCAGCTCTTCGTCCACCCGAACACGGTCAAGCACCGCCTGCGCCTGATCGCCGCCCATACCGGCGCCAACCTCGACGACATGGGCCAGCTGCTCGAGCTCCAGCTCGCCCTGCTCGTGCGCCGGCTGCAGCCGGGGGCGTTCGCGGGGTAGGGGGCGGCTGGCTGGTGATGGCGCCAACAGGATGGCGCCGGTATTGGCGATCCCGACAATGACAGGCCGGGCGCCGTCTGTTAGCATTTAACCATCTCCCAACCCTCAACATGGCAGCGGACCGGCAGGCGCTCTCTCAGCGAGGAGGTCGAGCCTTGCAGATCTCACGCATGGACCACGTCGCCTTCGTCGTGCAGGACGTCGAGCGCTCGCGCCAGTTCTACACGACGGCGCTCGGCATGGCCGAGGTCCCCCGGCCCGAGAGCTTCAGCTTTCCCGGGGCCTGGTTCCGCAGCGGCACCGCCGAGGTGCACTTGATCGGCGAGGCCGAGGAGGGCCGCGCCGCGACCCTGCAGCCGGCCTTCTACGAGCGCGAGCTGCGCCGCGGCTACCTCCCCCACGTCGCCTTCGAGGTGCCCGACCTCGAGGCCGCCCGGCGCCACCTCGAGCGGCACGACGTGCCCCTGGCCGGCGGCCCCCAGCCCCGCGGCGACGGCATCACCCAGCTCTACATCCGAGACCCCGACGGCTATGTGATCGAGCTCTTCGCCCGCGATGGCGCGTGAGGTGTGAGGTGTGAGGTGTGTCGCCGCGATGGCGGCCCCGCCCACACCTGACAGGGCGAGCGGAGCGAGCGGCTCGCACCCCGCTCGGAGCCGGCGGCGGGCAGATATCACGAGGTGCAATGTGGCACAGCGGCTGGTGGACCTCACGCAGGAGATCTACGAGGGCATGGTGCTCTGGAAGGGGCACCCGCCCACGCAGATCGTCGTGCACGCGACCCACGAGAGCACGGCGGGCATGTTCGACCCGCCCTACAGCTTCACGGCCGAGACGATCACCCTGACCACCCACGCCGGCACCCACACTGACTCGGTCAGCCACGTAGACCCGCGCCCGGGCGCGCCCTCGATTGAGGAGCTGCCGCTGGAGTGGTTCTACACCCCGGCGATCTGCCTCGACCTGTCGCACCTGCCCCCGCGCACGCTCTACAGCGTCGCCGACATCGAGGCGGCCCTGGCGCGCCACGGTCTCGAGATCCGCCAGGGCGACACGGTGCTGATGCACTCGGGCCACTACACGCGCACCCGTGACACCGAGGCCTACGCCACCGAGTACTCGGGGCTGAGCCGCGAGGCCGCCGAGCTGATCTACGGTCGGGGCGCGCTTAACGTGGGCGCCGAGGCGCCAAGCATTGACGTGGCCGGCACAACCAGCTACCCGGCCCACCTGGTCTGCCGCGAGTTGGGCCGCCTGAACACCGAGAACCTGGCCGACCTGAGCGCCGTGGTGGGCCGGCGCTTCCGCTACATCGGCCTGCCCCTGCCCATCAGGCGTGGCAGCGGCTCGCCCGTGCGCGCCGTGGCCGTGCTCGACGACGACACGCCATAAGCCGAGAGGAGGTCCCCTTGAAACCGGCGCCCTTCCGCTACGCCGCCCCGCGCACCGTGGACGAGGCGGTGGC
>DAOLDO010000693.1:0-3929 GCA_035327325.1 Chloroflexaceae bacterium
CTGCGGACCTCGCGCCTGGTGGCCGCCGCGAGCGTGATCGGCGTGGCCCCCGGCCTCGCCGCGGGCGCGCTGTCCCAGCCCGAGGAGGCCGAGCACGACGCCCGCGAGGAGGCCCTCGACGGCCCGGCCGGCGGCGAGCCCCCGCTCGACCCGACCCCCGCCGTGGGCCTGGACGCGCCCCGCGGCGCGACGCTCGAGGACCTGGCGGGCGCCGGCGTGAGCGACGAGGAGTTCGACTACGCCGACGCCGGCACGGTGGCCTACGGCGGCATCGCCCAGGATCTGCCCGACGAGCTCCCCGAGCTGGCCAAGGAGGTCGGCGCCGACCCGCCCGGCCCCTTCCCCGGCTGGGGCGCGACCGAGCGGGCCAACCCGCGCCCGGCGGGCGACACCCGCGGCGACGAGCCCGAGACCCGTCCGCGGGATTAGTTGACAGTTGACGACCGCGCCACTGTGGTGGGCCGCATCCCCCAGCCCCCTCTCCGCTGCCGAGAGGGGGCTGTCGTTGCCACCCTGCTGCTTCAGCACCGCCGCTCACACAAGGGGGCGCCGTGCTCACGGGGCCGCCGGGCATGTCGCAGCTCGTAAGTACTGCAGGCACTCCTGCTCCGTCCACGTCCGGGTCAGGCGGGCGCGGGCCAGGGCGACGAGGATCTGGCGACCGAGGGCGTAGATGCGCACCGTGCCGTCCCTGCTGCCCGACGCGACCTCAGCACCGTCGGGGCTGAAGGCGATGCTGCGCACCGAGGCCCTGTGGCCGCGGAGGATCAGCAGGTTCCGGCCGCGCCCTGGCCCCTCGGCGATGTCCCAGATGCGCAGCGTTGCGTCGCCGCTGCCGGTCGCGAGGAGCTGTCCGTCGGGGCTGAAGGCGATGCTGCGCAGGGCCGCCGTGTGGCCGCGCAGGACGAGCAACTCCTCGCCGGTGGCGACGTCCCAGAGCCTGGCGGTGCCGTCCCGGCTCCCGGTCGCAAGGAGGCTCCCATCAGGGCTGAACGCCACCGGCACCACACCGCCGCTGTGGCCGGAGAACGTCATGCGCTCCTCGCCGGTCGCGGCGTCCCACACCTTCGCCGTGTTGTCGTCTTCGCCGGCACCCGTCGCCAACATGCGGCCGTCGGCGCTGAAGGCGATGCCGACCAGCTGGCTGGTGTGGCCGCGCAGCGTCAGCTGCTCCTCGCCGCTCGCGACATCCCACACTTTCGCGAAGGTGTCGAAGCTGGCCGCGGCCAGCCGGCCACCGTCGGGGCTAAACGCGACGCTCTCTACCCGGCCCGTCAGCCCCGTGAGGGTCAGCAGCTCCGACCCATCGGCCGCGTCCCACACCGTCACGGTGCCGTCATCGCTCCCCTTCGCCAGCCTGGTGCCGTCTGGGCTCAGGGCGAAGCCCAGGACCGAGCCGGCCGTGCTGAGCTGGAGCTCCTCGGGGGCGGCCCCGCCTGTCGTCACCGTTGTGCGCGGCGGCCGGAACGCGCTCGTTTTCCACAGCTCGGCCGCATGCCAGCGCTGTACAATCGCCTGGTTGTCGTCGCTGTAGCCAGCGGTGCGCAGCTCCGTGCCCTGGGCGTCAAAGGCGGCGATAACGCCCGGCACGAGCAGCAGTTCCTGCTGCCCTTCCGGCGAAAGGTCCCAGAGCTTGACTGTGTGGTCGCGGCTGGCGGTGGCCAGGGTCGTGCCGCACCAGGCGAATGGGGCCGCGGGCGGCTCGACGCAGCCCGGCGTGACGGCGACCCCATAGATGGAGCCGGCCCCCGTGTGGCCGGAGATGGTGAACAGCTCCCGGCCGGTTGCCGCCTCCCAGATCTTCGCCGTGCCGTCCTGGCTGCTGGTGATGATGCGCGACCCGTCGGGGGTGAAGAGGATGACGCCGAGCACCGAGGTGTGGCTGGTGAGGCTGTAGCGGGTCTCCTGGGTCGCCCGCTCGAGGACGCGCGCCACTCCGTCGAAGCCCGCGACGGCGAGCAGGGCCCCATCGGGGCTGAAGGCCAGGTCAATAATGGGGTTGTCATGGGCCTGCAACCGCTCGCGCTCCTCGCCGGTCGCCACATCCCAGACGAACACAACGCCGTCCTCGCCACCAGCGGCGAGCTGCTGGCCGTCGGGGCTGAAGGCCAGGCCGTCAACGGTGCCCGAGGCCGCCATGGTGCGGAGCGGGCGGCCGCTGCGAGCGTCCCAGAGCTGAACGGTGGTAGCGGCGCTGTCGGTGGCCAGGAGTGTGCCGTCGGGGCTGAACACAACCTCGCTGACCACGTCCATACCCTCCGCCATGGTATGCAGCACTGCGCCGGTCGCCACCTCCCAGACGATCGCCGCCCCATCTTCGCCCGCCGACGCAAGCAGCGCCCCGTCGGGGCTGAAGGCGACGCGGTACACAATCGCCGTGTGGCCCCTGAGCGTGCGCAGCTCCTGACCGTTCGCCACATCCCACAGCTTCACCGCGCCGTCGGCGCCCCCCGAGGCGAGGAGGGCGCCGTCCGAGCTGAACGCCACCGCCCAGACCTCGTCCGTGTGCCCGCGCAGGGTCCGCCGGACTCTGGAGCCGAGGATGGCCTGGTGTAGCGCATCGTGCACTTCGGGGATATCGGCCTGGTCGAGCGCGTGCAGGCCGAGCAGGATGCTCCGCTCAGGGTCGGCCGACAGGCTGTTCAAAGCGGAGGCGGCGAAGGCGCGGGCCGAGGCGATGTCCGCCTCGGTCTCGGCCCGATCGCGCTCGGCCTGGGCCGTCGCCTGGGCGGCCACAGCCTGCCCCTCAGCGGCCTGGGCTGTGGCCGCGGCGCGCGCGCGCTCGTCGGCGAGGGCGGCGTTACGGCCGGCGAGGCCAAGCGCGGCGAGGGCGGCCACGGCGGTAATCGCGAGGGCCGCCGCCAGCAGCCAGGCTCGGCGGCGCAGCTGCCGCGCCGCGGCGACCTGCTCGTCGGCGCGGGCCCGCTGCTCCTCGGCCAGGGCCTGGGCATGCCGCAGCTCGCGCTCGGCCCGCTCGCGCTCGTCCTGCTCCTGGGTGGCCTGGGCGGCCAGGCTGGCGTCGAGGTAGGCCCGCTCGCGCCCGCCCAGACGGACCGCGCCACTGTCGGCCAGGGCCACGAACTGCATCAGGCGCGCGCCCCTCGCCAGGTAGCTCGGGTCGTGCCCCCCGCTCGCCCACTCACCGGCGACCTGTTCGAGCTGGCGCTGCGCGCGCAGCTCGGCCCGTGCCGCGTCTACCCAGCCCCGCAGCCGCGGCCACTCGCGCAGCAGCGCCTCGTGGGCCACCTCGACGGTCGGCTCGCGCGTGGCCGGGTCATGGTCGAAGGTAAGCAGGCGCCCCTGCCCGAAGACGTCGATCACGGCGGCGACGGCCTGCGGCGGCCCGGCGGCCGCCAGCTCCGAGCGCCGCGCCCGCCTGCGGGTGTCCTCGGTCCCCTCGCCGGGGGTCACCAGCCGCAGAAAGACGTGCCGCGCCACGTCCTGGGCGGCCCCATCGAGGCCGTCAAAGATCGCCTCGGCGCTGCGGGCGAGCGCGCCGGTCACCCCGCCGATGGCCCGGTACGCCGCGAGCGTGAGCGCCCGCCCCTCGCGGCGCGCGAACAGCTCGTTCAGCGCGTGCTGCAGGAGCGGCAGCACGCCCGGCTGCCCGCCGACGTCGGCGATGATGCGCGCCGCCAGCCCCTCCTCCAGCACCAGGCCGGCGCGCCGGGCCGGACCCACCACCGCCCGCTCCACCTCCTCAGGGGTCAGCGGCAGCACCAACTCGGCCCGCTGCCGCAGCAGCTCGCCGAAGTCCACATACTGCAGCGGCCGGTCGATGAAGTCGGCCCGCAGCGTGACCACCACCCGTAGCCGCGAGCGCTCGTCGAGCACGGCCGTCACGATGCTGTCGAGCAGGTGGGCGCGCTCGGCTTCGTCCTCGGCCAGGGTGAACAGCTCCTCGAACTGGTCAATCACCAGCAGCAGCT
>DAOLDO010000694.1:0-3928 GCA_035327325.1 Chloroflexaceae bacterium
GCTACAAGGCCGCCCTCGCCCGCCTCCCCCGCCTGCCCTGGGACTAGCTGGGGGAACCTGGTTCCCCCAGACCCCCGCCTCCGATGCGAGGGGCTGGCGCGCTGGCCGGGGCCCCAGCGATCAGGGGGCGGCGGGCGCTTCAGGGGCTGGTGGGGGCTCCGCCTCGGAGGCGGCAGGCGGGGGCTCCCCCTCGGGGGCTGGTGGGGGCTCCGCCTCGGGGGCGGCGGGGCTCAGCTGGTCGCCCCCCTCGCCCAGCTCGAAGGCGCTCAGCGCGCCCGCCGCCACCTCCGCCGGCAGCTCGGTGGCGCCATCGCTCTCGAGCACGACGCGGTAGCTGCCGGGGGGGAGGCTCACGGGGGGGCCGCCCACCAGGCCGGTGACGACCAGGTCGCCCGCGGGGCTTAGCACGCGGTAGCTGAGCTGCACCGCCTCCTGGAGCGCGCTCGCGAGGGACTGGGGGTCGCGGGCGTCGAAGTAGCTGCCCCCGCCCACCTGCGCAATCGCCCGCAGACGCTCGCTCGACGCGGGGTCGCCGATGTCGAAGCCGATCACATGGACGCGCAGCTGCGGGTTGGCCGCCGCCAGGGCCTGCGCCGAGGCCACCGGGTCACCCCCGCAGTTCTCCTCCCCATCGCTCACCAGCAGCACCGCCGTGTAGCCCTCCGCGCCCGCCAGGTCGCCCAGCAGCGCGTCGAGCGAGGCCCCGATCGGGGTCATCCCCTCGGGCGCCGGCGCGATCGCGCCCACGCTGGCCAGCAGCTCGGGCCGCCCCTGCTGCCCCAGGGGCTGCACCAGTGTCAGGTCCGTGCAGTCCTGGCTGCGCTGCGTGCCGTAGGTGCGCATCGCCAGGAGGGTGCTGTCGGGCAGCCCGGCGATCGTCGCGCTCACCGCCGCGCGGGCGATCTCCATCTTGGTCTGCTCGCCCACCCTGGCCCGCATGCTGCCCGAGCCGTCGAGCACGATGGCGATGTTGCGCGGCGTGCGCACCAGGCTGCTCTGTCCGGGCGGCAGGCGCACCACGATCTGGCCGTCTGGCGGCGCCGCGGCCACTGTTGGCTCGGCCGTGGGCTCGGCAGTCGGGGCCACTGTTGGCTCGACCGTGGGCTCGGCGGTCGGGGCCACGGTGGGCTCGGCCGTGGGCTCGGCCGTGGGCTCGGCCGTGGGCTCGACGGTCGGGGCGACCGTCACCGTGGCCGTGGGGGCGACCGCCGCCACCGCGGGGCGCGCCCACGGTCTGAGCCAGACCAGGGCGACCGCGCCCGCGATCAGCAGCACCAGGCCCACCGAGATGCCGACGGCGGGCCAGATCGAGCGCACCGGCTCGGGCGGGGCCAGGAAGTCCACCGGGCTCGCGGCCAGCTTCAGCTGGAGACGGATGTCGGCCAGCAGCTCTAGCGCCTCCGGCGATGCCGCGCCTTTCGCCTCCAGCACCTCGAGCAGGTTGGCCGCCTCTTGCAGCTCGCCGCACCTGTAGTGCTCGATCGCCCGTTGGTACAGCGCCTCGTAGTCAGGGGCAAGTGGGTTCATAGACCGCCATCCAATCGTCACATGTCAGCGGGGCCAGGCCCGGGCAAGATCAGGCATGAGGGCACCAGGATTGGCCGTAGCAAGCGCTGGTGTGGCCTACTCTTCGAGGATGCCTTCGGCATTCAGCCTTCAGCCCTCAGCCTTCACTACAGCCCGTTGAGCGCGCGGATCAGGCTCGGCACGCCCGGACCGAGCAGCACCGCGAAGAGGGCCGGGAAGATCAGGAAGACCATCGGGAAGAGCATTTTGATCGGAGCCTTGTTCGCCGCCTCCTGGGCCCGCTGGCGTCGCTTGACCCGCATCTCCTCGGCCTGCACCTGCAGCACGCGCACCACGCTGATGCCCAGCTCCTCGGCCTGGTTGATCGCCGAGACCAGCTGGCTCACGTCCGGCACGCCGGTGCGCTCGCTCATCTCCTGCAGGGCCTGGCGCCGGGCCAGGCCGATGCCGATGTCGCGCTGCACCTGCAGCAGCTCCTGCGAGAGGGCGTGGCGCCACTTGTTGGTGATCTCCAGCAGGGCGTTCTCGAAGCTCAGCCCCGCCTCCACCGCCACCACCATCATGTCCAGCGTGTCGGGCATGACGGTGACGATCTCCTCCTGGCGCTGCCGGACCCGCCGCGACAGCCAGATGTCGGGCAGGAACAGGCTGACCATACAGAGCAGCAGCCACATCAGCAGCGCCTGGAGCGTGCGCGGGTAGCCGCCCAGGTAGCCCAGCAGGCCCGCGCCGCCGCCGATCAGCAGCAGCGACCAGCCCTTGATCCCGATGAAGTCCTCGACGGTCAGCCCGCCCGGCCGGCCGGCCATCACCAGGCGGTGCCGCATGGCCTCCACCCGGTTCTTCGGCCAGATCCAGCCCATGAGCTTCAGCAGGCGCCTGAGCAGGGGCGCGACCACGCGCTGGAAGAACGGCTCCGCCAGCTCCACCTCGCGCGAGGTCAGGGGCGCGTCCGGGCTCGTCGCGAGATACTCGCTCAGGCGCTCGCGCAGCTCGGGCTCGCGCCTGAGGGCGCCCGCCCCGGCGAAGGTCAGCAGGGCCGCCCCGCCGGCCAGGGCGGCGATCAGCAGTGGCAGCAAGGTCGTCGTGTCCATCTCACACCTTGATGTCAACAATCTTCTGGATGGCCAGGAAGCCCGCGATGTTGAGGATCACCGCGCCGACGGGGATGACCAGGAGCGGGCCAGGCGCGAAGAGCTTCAGCATGTACTCGGGGTTGATCGTCATCAGGATCAGCCCCAGGATCACCGGCAGCAGGCCGAGCACATAGGAGGCGTAGCGCTGCTGCGAGGTGATCACCCGGATCTCGCGCTGGAGCCGCGAGCGCTCGCGGATCGTCGTGTTGATATTCTCGAGCACCACCGTCAGGTTGCCGCCGATGCGGGCGTGGATGCGCAGCACCGAGACGAGCATATCGAGGTCCGCGCTGCTCATGCGCTTGGCCAGGTTGCTCAGGGCGTCGCCCACCGCCAGGCCCAGCTGGATCTCCTGCATCACGCGGCGCATCTCGGTGCTCATCGGCGCCGGGGCCTCGTTGCCGACATTGCCGAGGGCCTGCACCAGGCTGAAGCCGCCGCGCAGCGAGCCGATCACCGTGGCCAGCATGTCCGGCAGCTGCTCGGCGAAGAGGCGCTGGCGCCGGCTCTGCCGCTGGCGCAGCCAGACCGTCGGCAGGAAGAAGCCGATCAGGGCGATCAGCGGCGCGGCCAGCAGCGAGCGCGTCAGCAGCAGGACGACCGCCGTGGGCAGCAGCATCGCGGCGACCTTCAGCAGCAGGTACTCGGGCACGGTCAGCAGCACGTCGGCGCGGGCCAGGTCGCGCCTGATGCCCTCGGCGAAGCCGACGTTGTTCAGCCGCGTGTTCAGCTGCTCGGCGAGGGCGTTGCCCTCCTCGTCGCTGACGTGGGCCGGCAGCTCGCCGGGGTTGAGCCCCTCGCGCAGGTAGGCGTCCATGCGCGAGCTCATGTGCCGGTCGGCCTGCAGCATGCTGCCCACGGCCATGAGCACGGCCAGCACCGACCCGGCCGCCGTGGCCGCCACAAGCAGGATGATCGGGTCCACGGCTACCTCCCGCCCTGCTTCGCGCCGAAGCCGAAGATCTGGGGTGACAGGGCGATGTTGTGCTGCTGGAAGCGCTCCATGCAGCGCGGGCGGATCCCGGTCGGCACGAACTGCCCGGTCACGCGCCCGTCCACCAGCCCGGCGTGCTTGAAGTGGAAGATGTCCGACATTGTGATCACGTCGCCCTCGAGGCCGGTGATCTCGCAGATGCGCCCCAGCCGGCGCGAGCCGTCCTGGTGGCGCTCGACGTGCACGATGATGTGGACCGCCGCGGCGATCTGCTCGCGGATCGCCCGCGACGGCAGGTCCATCCCCGCCATGAGGCACATGGTCTCCATGC
>DAOLDO010000695.1:0-3918 GCA_035327325.1 Chloroflexaceae bacterium
GGGCGGCGAGGTGGAAGACGCGGTCGGGGCGGGCGGCGGCGACGGCCCGATCGACGGCGAAGGGGTCCTCGATGTCGCCCTCGTGGATGGTGACGTGGCCGTGGAGGTGGGCGATGGGGCGCGGGTCGCTGCGCCAGCGCTTGAAGGCGTGGAGCTCGAGGCCGGGGATGGTGAGCAGGTGGTCGGCCAGGAAGCTCCCCACGGGGCCGGTGAGGCCGGTGATCAGGACGCGCACGCTGCCTCCGGGGCTGTGGTCATCTCGCCGGGGGCTATGATACCACAGGCGAAGGGGGCTACTGCGCCGGCACGACCACGGTGGCGACCAGGCGGTTCTGGGCGTCGCGCAGCTCGACGGTGTCGCTGACGCGCCAGACATCGTCGGCCTGGTCCCAGTAGAAGTCGCCGATGTCGAGGTCGTTGTCGCCGGTGGCGGAGAAGACGGCGATGGTCACATCAACATCGAGGGTGAAAGCGGGGAAGGTGTAGGGGGGCACCTGACCGGCGCGGGTGGCGTTGATCAGGCGCCAGCCGCCGATGTTGAGCGGGGCGTCGCTCGCGTTGCGGATCTGCACGTACTCCTCGCTGTCGTCGGGGAAGGCGGGATCGCGCAGCACGACATCGAGCTCGACGGCGCCGGTGGTGGTGGGCGTGACAGTCGTGGCGACGGTGGCGGTCGTGGCGACGGTGGCGGTCGTGGCGACGGTGGCGGTCGGGCGGCCCGGGGTGCCGCTGGCGACCGTGGGCGAGGGGGTTGGGAGCGCGGCGCGGCGGCTTGGGGTCGGCGTGGGCGGGGCGGGAGCGGGGCCCTCGAGGGTGGGGGTGGGCGTCGGCGCGGCGTCGAGGGGGACGTCCACGAAGCAGGTGAAGCTTGCGACGAGGGCCTGGCCGGCGCGGAGGCGCACCTCGACGGGGTAGCTGCCGGGGCGCTCGTGGGGGCGCAGGGGTACGCTGAAGCGCCCGTCGGCGCCGGCGAGCCCGCCGCCGACGGGGCGCCCGGCCATGAAGATCAGCAGGGCCTCGCGGGGGGGGGCCTGGCCCTCGAGGAAGACCGTCTGACCGTTGGGGCAGGCGAGGGAGACCGGGTCGGCGGCGCGCAGGGGCGGCGCGAACACGAAAACGCCGCCAACGAGGGCGGCGGCCAGCAGCAGCAGGATGTTGAGCGATCTTTTCACCGGCGACCTGCGGGGTGAAAGAGTGGTGGGCGATAGTGGATTCGAACCACTGACCTCCACGATGTCAACGTGGCGCTCTAACCAACTGAGCTAATCGCCCGCACGGCGGTTATGCTACCATTGAACCGTTGGGCTGTCAAGGATGAGGGATGAAGGATGAAGGATGAAGGCCGCGGCAGCGCGCTGCCGCCGTCTGCCGCCAGGATGCCGCCGCCGAGCCTGCCCGCTGCTGTGCCAGATGCGCCCCGGCCTGGCCTGCTGGCGCCCAGCCTCTGCGCCCAGGGGCCGGCATGATCGAGCTGCTGCCCGACGAGCTGCGGAGCCTGCTGGCCCTGGCCGTGGCCGAGGGGTCGGCGCGGGGCGCGCGGGTCTGGCTGGTCGGCGGCGTCGTGCGCGACCTGCTGCTCGGCCGGTCATTGAGCAGCGACCTGGACCTCGCGGTGGAGGGCGAGGTGGGCCCGCTGGCCGCCGGCCTGGCTGCGGCGACAGGCGGGCGGGTGGTGGCGGCCCACGCCCCATTCGGCACGGCGACGGTGGCGGCGCCGGGCGCCGCCGGCCCGGTGCTGCTCGACCTGGCCCGGACGCGGGTCGAGCGCTACGCGCACCCCGCGGCCCTGCCCGAGGTGGCGCCGGCGCCGATCGAGGCCGACCTGCGCCGGCGGGACTACAGCGTGAACGCCATGGCGCTGGAGCTGCTGCCGGAGGGCGGCGCGCTGCGGGAGGGCCGCCTGCTCGACCCCTTCGGCGGTAGGGCGGACCTGGGGGGCGGCGTGCTGCGGCTGTTGCACGGGGACAGCCTGCGCGACGACCCGACGCGCATCCTGCGGGGGGTCAGGCTCGCCGCGCGCCTGGGCATGGAGCTCGACGCGGCCTCGCGCGCGCAGCTGGAGCTGGCCCTGGCGGCCGGCTACCTGGGCATGCTGACGCCCGAGCGGGTGGTGGGCGAGCTGTGCCTGGCCCTGGAGGAGCCGCGGCCCGACGAGGCGCTGCTGGCGGCCGACCGCTGGGGAGTGACGCCGCAGATCCTGGCGGGCCTGGCGTGGGGGGCGGGCCTGGGGGCGCGCTGCGACCGGCTCGCGGCGGGCACGCCGGGCGTCGAGGGCGGCCCGCTGGTCTGGGCGGGGCTGCTGCTCTACGAGCTGGACGAGGCCGGGCTGGCGGCCCTGGCGGCGCGCTACCCGCTGCCGGGCGAGGCGGCGGCCATGCTGCGGCAGCTCGCGCCGCTGCGGCGGCTCGCGCCGCGCCTGGCGGGGGCGTCGAACAGCGCGATCGACCGGCTGCTGCGGCCCTACGGCGCCGCGGCGATCAGTGTGCTACACTACGCGGAACCGACGGCGGCCGCGGCGACGGCGCGCTACCTGAGCGCCCTGCGCGCGGCGCGCCCGCCGCTCGACGGCAACGACCTGCGCCGGCTTGGGGTCGCGCCGGGCCCAGCCATGGGCCGGCTGCTGGAGGAGCTGCGGGCCGCGAGCCTCGACGGGGCCGTGACCACGCGCGGCGAGGCCGAGGCGTGGGTGCTGGCGCGCGTGAGCCGCGGGCATCAGTAACCGACCACCAAGGAGCCACCGATGGACGAGACGCTGCAGCTGCTGAAGGAGCTGGTCGAGGCGCCCGGGGTGCCCGGACAGGAGGGGGCCGTGCGCCAGGTCATGCGCCGGCACCTCGAGCCCCTCGGCGAGGTGCTCACCGACAACCTGGGCAGCGTGATCGGCCGCAAGGAGGGCCCGGCGGGCGGGCCGAAGATCATGCTCGCCGGCCACCTCGACGAGATCGGCTTCATGGTCACCCGGATCACCGACGAGGGCTACCTGAAGTTCCAGACCCTCGGCGGCTGGTGGGAGCAGGTGATGCTGGCCCACAGAGTCGAGGTGTACACGCGCCAGGGCCCCGTGGTCGGTGTAATCGGCTCGAAGCCGCCCCACATCCTCGAGGCCTCCGAGCGCAACAAGGTGGTCGAGAAGAAGGCCATGTTCATTGACATCGGCGCGGCGTCGCGGGCCGAGGCCGAGAGCTGGGGCGTGCGCCCGGGCGACCCGGTGGTGCCCGTGGGGCCCTTCGGCCAGATGCGCAACCCCGACCTGCTGATGGCGAAGGCCTGGGACAACCGCTTCGGCTGCGCCGCGGCCGTCGAGACCCTGCGCCGTCTGCGGGGCCAGCAGCACCCGAACACGGTCTACGCCGTGGGCACCGTGCAGGAGGAGGTGGGCCTGCGCGGCGCGACGACCACGACCAACCTGATCCAGCCCGATATCGGCATCGCCCTCGACACGGGGATCGCCGGCGATATGCCGGGCGTCGGGCCGGACGAGGCGGCGGGCAAGCTGGGCGGCGGGCCGGTGATGCTGCTCTATGACGGCTCGATGATCGCCCACACGGGCCTGCGCAACCTGGTGATTGACGTGGCCGAGGCCGAGGGCCTGCCGCTGCAGTTCGACAAGATGCCGGGCGGCGGCACGGACGGCGGGCGCATGCACATCTTCGGCGGCGGGGTGCCGACCGTGGTGCTGGGGATCGCGGTGCGCTACATCCACACGCACACTGCGATCATGCACCGCCGCGACTTCGAGCAGATCGTCCAGCTGCTGGCGGCCCTGGTGCGGCGCCTCGACGCGGAGACGGTCGCGCAGCTCAAGAGTTAGTGTGGGGGAACCAGGTTCCCCCACGCCCCTGCTGCGGGCGGAGGGGCGGGAGGCCGTTCGCGCACGCCCTTGCTGTGGGCGGAGAGGCGGGGCGACCGGGCGCCCCA
>DAOLDO010000696.1:0-3916 GCA_035327325.1 Chloroflexaceae bacterium
GAGATTCACGAGATGTCCGAGGGCGCTGGAGCCGGCCTGCACCGCGGTGATCAGCCGGTGGTAGATCCCGAAGACGAGCGCGACGGTGCCACCGGACACGCCGGGCACGACGTCGGCGGCGCCCATGCAGAAGCCGCGCACGATGGTGAAGGGGATCTGCACCTCGCGGAAGCTGTACCTGCCGCGTGCGGTCATCACCCAGGTGCCGGGCTCGGCCAGGCGCGGGGCCGTCCAGGTCCAGGAGGCGCGACCGTCGGCGTCCACCTCGATCTTCTCGTCGGCGCGCACGGGGGCGCCCTTGGCGTCGGTGAACCAGTAGGCGAGCTCGCGCTCATCGCGGGCGAAGCCGCTGACCGTGAAGCGGAACTCGCCGCGCGGCGGGCCGGCGGCCGGCTCGACGCTGCCGGTAGCGCCGGGCACGGGCGTGGGCCCGGGGTTGGCGCCTGTGACGGCGAAGGCGACCACGACCTCGCGGCGGCTCTCCTCGCCGCGGGTGACGGCCTGCCAGGGACCGGCCTGGGCGTTGGCGGGGGCCGTCCAGGTCCAGCGGGCGACGCCTTCGTCGTCCACCTTGAGGTAGGGGGTGGCGTCGAGGCGCGCGCCCCCGGGCGTGTTGAGCCAGCTGCCGCCGGCCTCGCCGGGCTGGAAGCCGCCGACGGCGAAGCTGAAGGTGGTGCCGGGGGGGGCCTCGGCGGGCGTGACGCTGCGCTCGGGGGCGGGCTGGCCGGGGCCGATGACGGCGAAGGGCACCTCGACCGTGGTGCCGCTGCGCTCGCCGCGGGCGAGGGCGAACCACTGGCCGGGCGCGGCGTCGGCGGGGGGCGTCCAGGACCAGCTGAGGCGGCCGTCCTCGGCGACCGCGAGGGGGACGAAGCTGCCGGGGGCGCCGATGTCGCGGTCGCGACCGTCGGGGCCGCGCAGCCAGGGGCCGAAGCCCTCGCCGGGCGTCAGGCCGCCGACGGTGAAGCGGAAGGTGGTGCCGGGGGCGCCGGCGGGCGGCTCGGCGGCGAGCTCGCGGGCGGGGGCCGGGGCGGCGATGACGGTGAAGCCGACCGGGACCTGGCGGTTGGAGCGCACGCCACGGGCGACGGCGGTCCACTGACCGCCGGGTGCGTCGGCCGGCACGTCCCACGACCAGACGACTGCGCCGTTCGCGTCGGCCTCGACGGCGGGGAAGCGGGGGCGGCTGATGCCGTCGGGGCCGGTGACCCAGAAGTCAATGCGCTCGCCGGGGGTGAAGCCAGCGGCGCTGAAGTTCACGCGCTCGCCGGGGCGGACGGTGGCGGGGCTGGCTGAGGCGGCGCCGGCAGCCTGGGGGGCGGCCACGGCGGCGGCGAGGAGCGCGAGCAGGAGCAGCACGCTGCTCAGGCGGGCCAGGTGTGTTCTGGACATAGCGTCGTACCCTCAGGTGGGCTGATCGATGCGATAGCCGCTACCCTATGATACGACAGCTCGCGTGGGGCGGTTGCCCGACGAAGGGCGGAGCGTGGGGGTGGCAAAATGACGAGCGGAGGCTACTCGGCCTCCCCGTCGCCGGCGCCGGCGCGCCCGCCCCCGGCGGGGTAGATCGGCGTCTGCTTGAGCCGCGAGGCGGGCAGGGGCGGGAGGGGGCGCGTGGCGGCGGGGCGCGTGCCGCGGGCGTGCCGCGACGTGTGGGCGTTGGTGGCCCCGGGGGGCGGCGGCAGGTTGGGCAGCGCGAGGTTCGCCATCCCCGGCGTGCCGCGGGCCGCCCCCAGGTAGGCCAGGGCCTCGCGCTCGTCGCCGAACAGGCCGACGCCGCTGACCAGCTTGACCAGGGGCGCGAAGAGCAGCACGTGGAACTCGCTGACCACGAAGGCCAGGTGGCCAAGGCGGGGGTGGTGGGCGATCTGCTCGGTGCGCCGGCGCGCCCCGGGGGCCGCCCCGGCGATGCGCCGCCCGTCCACCAGCAGGTCCATCGGCGCGGGGTGCTCGTCCAGCAGGGCCCACATCTCGCTGAAGTAGCCCTCGGCCTGGTGGAGGGCCAGGTGCCCGTCCATCACGACCCAGAGCAGGTGCTCGCCGTGGCGAGTGATGCTGTAGGGCATCGCGCGGCTCTCTCTCGTGGCTGATGCTTCGCTCGGTGTGTCCATTATACAAGTCTGTTGTCTATATGTCCATACATAAATGTAAGAACTGTTCGCAGCGCTATGGTATACTGGCGCCACAGGCCAGCGCACTTGCAGCAGGGGAAACAGCATGATCTTCATCGTCGGCGGAACAGGGACGCTGGGGCAGACCCTGGTGCGTATGCTGCGCGAGCAGGGGCGGCCGGTGCGCGTGCTGGTGCGGCCGGGCTCTGTGGCCAAGGCCGAGCCGCTGCGCGCGCTGGGGGCCGAGCTGATCGGCGGCGATATCCGCGACCCGGGCAGCCTGGCGGTGGGCTGCCGGGGCGCCACCCACGTGATCTGCGCCACCAGCGCCGGGGCCGACCGCCGCGACGCCTCGCGCCGCATGGCCGAGTACGACGGCCCCATGAACCTCCTGCGCGCCGCCAGGGAGGCCGGCACGGTCGAGCAGTTCATCTTCACCAGCACGCTGTTCCCGCGCAACCCCGTCGGCTACAAGTTCGTGTGGGCCAAGCTGATGGCCGAGGAGGCGATCCAGCAGAGCGGCGTCCCCTACACGATCTTTCGCCCCTGCGGGCTGTTCTACGAGATCGTGCAGCGCGGCGAGCCGATCGTCGAGCGCTTCGGCATCTTCCCCGTAGTCGGGTCGGGCCACAAGCGCACGCAGATGCTGGCCATGGTGGACGTCGCCAGGGCCTTCGTGAACAGCATCGGCAACCCCGAGGCGCTCAACCGCACCTTCGAGCTCGGCGGCCCCGAGCACGTCACCTTCGAGGAGATGTGCGCCACCTGGGCGCGGGTCTGGGGCCGGCCCGTCCCCGTGCTGCACTTGCCGGTCTGGCTCATGAATACGATCGGCTTCGCCCTCAAGCCCATCTTCCCCTCGGCGCCTGGTATCATGGAGCTGCTCGAGTTCAGCTATGATGAGATGAGCTGCGACATGGCTGAGACCAGCCGCATCCTGCGCCTCGGCCGCATGCAGACCCTCGAGCAGTACTGCCAGGAGTACTACGCGACCAAGGGGCGCGTCGCCCTGCCGGCCTGAGCCCGGGAGGCCCGGAGGCCAGCGCGGCGCGGAAGGAGCGTCTGATGACAGTGAACATCCACCGGGGCCCGGTGCTCGCAGCCGGCGCGCCCCTCGAGACCGCCCGCGGCGCCGTGGTCATGGTCCACGGGCGCGGCGCGAGCGCCGAGAGCATCCTGAGCCTGGCCCCCGAGCTGAGGGCCGACGACCTGGCCTACCTGGCGCCGCAGGCCACCAACGGGTCGTGGTACCCCTTCAGCTTCATGGCGCCCCTCTCCAACAACGAGCCCTTCCTCTCGGCGGCCCTCGAGGCGGTCGGCGCCCTGGTCGCCCACGTCGAGGGCGCGGGAATCCCCGCCGAGCGCATCGTCCTGCTTGGCTTCTCGCAAGGCGCATGTCTGGCCTCTGAGTTTGTCGCCCGCAACGCACGGCGCTACGGCGGCCTGATCGCCTTCAGCGGCGGCCTGATCGGGCCGGAGGGGACGCCCCGCGACTACCAGGGCGACCTCGCAGGCACGCCCGTCTTCCTGGGGTGCAGCGACGTGGACAGCCACATTCCGAAGGAGCGCGTCCTCGAGAGCGAGGCCGTGCTCGCGCGCCTCGGCGGCGCCGTGACCGCGAAGCTCTACCCGGGCATGGGCCACACGGTCAACGAGGACGAGCTCGAGCACGCCAGGGCGATCGCGGCGGGGCTCGGGGCGTAATACCAACGCCTACCGGCGACACCGCGGACCTCACCCCCCAGCCCCCCTGCCGCCTCCGCCCGCGACCCCGCGGTCTGAGGGGGCGGGGGCGCCGCACGCCG
>DAOLDO010000697.1:0-3915 GCA_035327325.1 Chloroflexaceae bacterium
CCCCCCCCCTTCCCCGGCCGCCGGCGCCCCGGGGGGCCCCCCCCCCCCCCGGAGCAGCCGGCCCCAAACCCGCCTCTTCCGCCCCCAGTCGGCCTACGTCGGCGCCGAGGGGCGCGAGTGGCCGGAGCGGCAGGGCGAGCCGGCGCCGACACGCTAGAGGGCCGGGGCGCGCGTGCCGCCAGGTGCGCGCGCCCCGGTCCCCCGTAGGGCAGGCAGCGGATCAGGCCGTCGTGGCCGCGGGCTCGGGCATCGCCCCGATCTGCTGCATGAACGACAGCATGTCAACCTGCATCCAGTGCTCGACGATCTTGCCGCCCTCGATGCGGTAGATAATGATCAGGGGGAAGGCGACCGCCTGGCCTGTGGGCGGCACGTGCATGAACGGGCCCGCGTGGGTGCCCCGGACCATGGCGCGCACGACCACCTTGTCCCCCTCGGCGATGATGTCCTCCGGGTCGAGATAGTAGCCGGGGAGCACGCTGTTGTACATCGCGATGTGCTGCTTTAGCTCATCTTCGGCGATATACCGCTCCAGCGTGGCGGGGCCTGAGTCGACGCGGAAGTCGGCCAGGTACTGGCGAATGAGCGCCTTGTTTGCCTCGACTGACATGGCGACACCTCCGTGTTCTCGCTAGACAAGGTTCGTAGCTGCCTGACAGGTTGCTGCCGCGGCAGCCCTCACCCCTTCCCCACTCCCGCGTGCGAGAGCAGGGTGCCGCCCGACAGCGAGGCGGGGTGAGGGCACGCGAGCGACTGGCCCACCTACCGAGTGCACCTGGAGACGTTCTGTCAGCATACACGCCCGGGTGGCCCAGGGGAGTTATATTGCACTTGCCGTGGGTGAAGGAAGAGTCACTGCCGGACTCAGCGCACGCTCTGGGGCGCCGCGGGCGCCAGCAGCGTCTCGAGGACCAGAGCCCGCGCGCCGAGGGGCTCGAGGCGCACGCCGCCCTCGGGGTCGTAGGCGAACACCGCACGCTCGAAGTACTGCAGCGTGCGGGCCTGCCCGTCGGCGGCGCGGGCGGTGAACTCCTCCGAGAGGGGCAGGCCGAACACGTCGAGGCCGCCGCCGCGCTGCCAGAAGTCGCGGAAGCCGGCGCTCAGGTTGTGCCCGGTCTCGGCGAAGAAGGTGGCGCCGGGCGCCGCCGCGGCGGGAGCGAGGGCCGCGGCGCCGCCGTAGGCCAGGTCGCGGGCCGCCGCGGCGCCCAGAGGCTCGGGCTGCACGTAGTAGACCGTGTCGCGCAGGTCGTCGCGCAGGCCGATGCGCGCGTTCAGAAAGGTCTGGCTGACGCCGTCGGCCGCGGCGCGGGCGGGGCCGAGGGGCGGGCCGAAGCGGGCCTCGCCGCCCAGGGCGCGCCAGTAGCGGTAGATCGCCGCGGGGACCACCTGGCCCGCCACCTCGCCGTCCTCGGGCGGCGGCAGCAGGGCCTCGGCGTCGGCGAGCACGGCCAGCAGGCCGGCCAGGTTCTGCGCGAACTCGCTCTGGTCGCCGGTGATCAGCTCGGGGGTGATGCTGGCGATGCCCAGGCTGCCGGCCCAGTCGTGCATGCCCCCTGTGATATTGTAGAGCGGCCAGAAGCGGCTGTAGCTGTAGCCGGCGGCGGCCGCGTAGGTCTCGGCCATGGCGATCGAGGGCGGGTGCTCGCAGGCGGCGGGGAAGACCAGGCCGGCGTTGGAGTGGATGAAGATCGCGCCCGCGGCGTCGAGCAGGAAGGCCCGGATCAGGCGCGACTCGCGCTGCGAGTCGGGGTAGGGGCCGCCGGTGTCGGCCACCAGGCCGTAGGCGCCCTGGACCGTGGTGCGCCAGTCGTTCTCGGGGCAGGCGTCGAGGTTGGTGTTCATGTTGCGGTTGAGGTCCACGCCCGCCGCGTCGAAGCGCCAGCCGATCGCCAGGCCGTCGGGGTTGAGCGAGGGGATGAAGAACAGGCGCACCGTGGGCGGCACCAGCCCGGGGTTGGCCCTGAAGTGCTCGATCAGCTCGAGGGTGAGCCTGTAGGTGTTAGCCTCGGGGGCCCCGTGGGTGTTGCCGACCACCACCAGCTTGCGCGGGCCGTCGCCGAACTGCACCACCTCGACCGGGCGGCCCTGGGGCGTCTCGCCCAGGGTGAAGGCGCGGACCGTCGCGGCGTGGGCGGAGCGGGGCTGTGGGGCGCCAGTGAGGGCGGCCAGGGCGAGGGCCAGGGCGAGGGCCAGGGCGGTCAGGGCGCGGCGCGCCGGGCGGTTGTTGCGGGGCTTCATCGGGGCGATTGTAGCGCAGCAAAAGGCCCGGCGCAACCGCCGGGCCTTTGCCGCCTCGTAGCCACCTCTGGCGCGCCTCGCAGGGCCACGCCCAGAGCCTCGGTCCCAGGGCGCCCGGGCCGTCCAACCGGACGCAGAGCTATGCTACGCCTTTTCTCTGCCACATGCAATGGCCCGTATGGCATAGGGAGTACTATGACCATTCGTAGCTCGCCGGCCCTCACACCCGCTCGATGTAGGTCCTGGTGCGGGTGTCAATCTTCAGGCGGTCGCCCTCGTTGACGAAGCCGGGCACCTGGATGACCGCCCCGGTCTCGAGGGTGGCCGGCTTGGTGACGTTGGTGGCGGTGTCGCCGCGCACGGCAACCTGGGTCTCGGCGACCTCCAGCACGACGAAGATCGGCAGCTCGACGCTCAGCAGGACCTCTTTCTCGGAGTCGTAGATCAGCTCGGCGTTCTCGTTCTCCTTGAGGAAGCCGGCGTTGTCGCCCAGCATCGCCTCGGCCACCTGGATCTGGTCGAAGGTGTTCGGGTCCATGAAGACGAAGTCGCCGCCCTCGCGGTAGAGGAACTGCATCGGGCGGCGCTCGATGCGCACGATCTCGATGTCGGCGCCGGCGCGCATGCGGTCCTCAAAGGTCTTCTCGGTCTTCAGGTTCTTCAGCTTGACCCGCACGAAGGCGCGCCAGTTGCCCGGCGCGACGTGCTGGAACTCGACCACCTGGTACAGCTCGTTGTTGTAGCGTATCACCATGCCATTGCGCAGATCAGAAGTAGTGCCGGCCGCCATTGTTTAAAGCTCCTTTAGCTTAAAATGGTGTCAGACACACCGGCCTGACCTCGCTGAGGAACAGCCGGTGAACCCTTGCACTATACTCGGGGTCGTCAATCTCGGCAAGTCCATAGCGCAGGAGGGTGCGGAAGTCGGTCGCGCCCATCACCAGCGAGGAAAGGTGGGCGACGCCGAGCCCAATGCGGGCGTCGGGCGTCGGCCCCTGGTCAACGTGTGGGCGGCCACTCTCGAAGCGGATCACGCATGTGCCCTCGTTCTCGGGCAGGAAGTCGTCGCGCACCGCGATGCCGAGGGTGAGGCTCTGGTCGCCGAAGCTGTGGCCGGCCACGGCGCGGAAGAAGGCGGCCGTGTCGAGCAGCCGGTACATGATCCCGTGGGCCTGGGCGCTGGTCTCGTGGGCGACCTGGGGGTAGAGGTTGCCGCTGCCGTTGCGCGGGTCGCGCACCAGCTGGTGCAGCTGGTCGTCCTGCAGGTTCAGGATCACGCGGGCCACCTGGTCGGCCTGGGCGTGGAGGAAGGCGCACAGCTCGGCCAGGGCCGCCGGTCGCTCCCAGATCAGCTCGACCACCTCGAGATTGTTGTCGAGGAAGGTGGCGCCCTTCTGGAACTGGTAGAGCAGGTAGCCCAGCACCTGGTCGCCCTCGACATAGGCGACGGCCCGGCGCTCGGGCGCGCCGACCATGCGCGCCATCAGCTCCTCGCCGCGCAGGAACAGGCCGTGGGTCGCGGCGGCGTGACGGTTGTGGCAGGCGAGCAGCGCCGGGAGGTCGGCGGGGCCCATGTGGCGCAGGTGGGCCCTGGGCCCGCGGGGGAAGCTGGCGGGGAGCAGGCTGTAGTGGTTGGTCGGCGCGCCGTAGCCGAAGCCCATCTGGCCGTAGAAGTCG
>DAOLDO010000698.1:0-3911 GCA_035327325.1 Chloroflexaceae bacterium
GCCCGCGTGATCGCGGTGGACATTGACGAGCACCGGCTTGAGCTGGCCCGCGGCCTCGGCGCCACCCACGCGGTCAACAACAGGGCCGGCGACGCCCACGCGCAGATCATGGCCATCACCGGGGGCGCCGGGGTGGACGTGGCGATCGAGGTGATCGGCAGCCCCGCCACCTGCGAGCTGGCCCAGGCGATCATCGGGCCGGGCGGGCGCATGGCCAACATCGGCATCTACAGCAAGAGCGTCGAGCTGCACAAGCAGCTGCTCTGGACCCGCAACGTCACGATCAGGATGGGCGTGGTCAACACCAGCAGCATCCCCGTGCTGCTGAAAATGATCGAGGCCAGCAAGCTCGACCCGCGCAGGCTGATCTCGCACCGCTTCCCGCTCGACGAGATCGTCCGCGCCTACGACATCTTCAGGCGCGCCGCCGACGAGCGGGCGATCAAGATCGTGCTCACGGCCGACGGGGCGGCCCCCGCCCGGGCCGACGAGGCCCGCGTGCGCCAGATCGTCGCCCAGGTGCTCGCCAGGATGTGAGGCCGCCTATGGACGCCACGACCGAGCGGACGCTTGAGCAGGCCGCCGCCGTGCTGAACGGCCCCCCGGCCAGGCCCGGCTACAGGGGCCCTGTGCAGGTCGGCGTGGACCTAGGGACGGCCTACACGGTGCTGGTGGTGCTGGACGACCAGGGGCAGCCCCTGGCCGGCCGCTCCCAGTTCGCCCAGGTGGTGCGCGACGGCCTGGTGGTGGACTTCATCGGCGCGATCGGGCTGCTCGCCCGCATGAAGGCCGAGGTGGAGGCCGACCTGGGCTTCCCCCTGACCTCGGCGGCCACGGCCTACCCGCCCGGCGTGCGCCCGGTCGAGGTCAGGGCGACCCAGAACGTACTGATCGGCGCCGGCCTCGAGTGCAGCCGCTTCGTGGACGAGCCGACGGCCGCCAACGCCCTGCTGCGCGTCGCCAACGGCGCCGTGGTGGACGTGGGCGGCGGCACCACAGGGGTCGCCGTGGTGCGCGACGGCCGGGTGGTCTACACCGCCGACGAGCCGACCGGCGGCACCCAGTTCACCCTCGTGGTCGCCGGGGCCCTCGACCTCCCCTTCGAGGAGGCCGAGGAGCTGAAGAAGGACCCGGCCCAGGCGCAGCTGGTCGCCTCGCTGGTGCGCCCGGTGATGCAGAAGGTGGGCAGCATCGTCGCCCGCCACATCAGGGCGCACCCCGTGGAGACGATCTACCTGGTGGGCGGCACGAGCGGCATGGCGGGCATGGCCGAGGTGTCGCTCCGGGTGACGGGGGTGCGCGCCGTGGTGCCGCGGCACCCGCTCTTCGTGACGCCCGTCGGCATCGCCCTGCACGATCAGGCGTGAGACTCGGCGGCGCTCCTGCGATACTCGGCGGGGGTCATGCCAGTCTCGCGCTGGAACAGGCGGTAGAAGTTGGTGGCGTTCTGGTAGCCGACGGCCTCGCCGACGGCGTTGACCGTCAGGTTGGTGGTGCGCAGCAGGCGCCTGGCGGCGTCCATGCGCAGGGCCGTGAGCTGCTGCTTGTAGCTCATCCCCGCCCGCTCCCTGAGCAGATGGGCGAGGTGCGAGGGGCTGAGGTTGACCGCCTCGGCCACGGCGTTAAGCGAGATCTCGGGGCTCTGATGGTGCTGCCGGATATAGTCGAGGGCCTGCAGGATAGGGTCCTGGGGGGGCGCCGGGGCCTCGCCCGCCTCGGCGGGGGGGCGCTCCAGGCTGTCCCGCCCGGCCTCGTCCCGCAGGTCGGCGCAGAGCTGGGCCAGGAGCTCGAGCAGCTTCGCGGGGCGGACCGGCTTGAGCAGATAGTCCACCGCGCCGAGCTTGAGAGCGCGCTGCACGTAGGGGAACTCGTCGTAGGCGCTGAGGATGACGATCCGGGTCGCGGGCAGCTCGGCCTTGATCGCGGCCGCGGCCTGGAGGCCGTCGAGGCCGGGCATCCTGATGTCCATGAGCACGATCTCGGGCCTGTCGCGGCGGGCCAGCTCGACGGCCTCGACGCCATTGGCGGCCTCGTGGACCGCCACGATCGCCGGCGCCCCGCGCCTGACCACCTGGGCGATCGTGCTGCGGATCAGCGGGGTATCGTCAACGACGAGCAGGCTGGGCATGGTCGTCCCCCCGGGCTAGCGGGCCAGGGCGAGCCCCGGTCCGGGCGCGAGGTCGCCCACGCCGGCGGTCGGCAGGCAGATGCGCATCAGAGTACCGGCGTGGGGGGCGCTCTCGACGTGGAAGCCGAAGCGCTCGCCGTACTCGCCATCGAGGCGGCGGAGCACGCTCAGCATGCCGAGGGAGGGCCGCTTACGTTCGGCCCTGTGGGGCACCTGACGGCTGTTCAGCGCGACGACCTGGGCCTCGTCCATGCCTGCACCATCGTCGCAGACCTCGATCACGAGCTCGTCGGCGGCGCGGGCCGCCCGGGCCATGACCGTGACCGGGCGCAGCATCGGCTCGACGGCGTGGACCACGGCGTTCTCCACCAGGGGCAGCAGCAACATGCAGGGCACCGGGAACTGGGCGAGGTCCGGGTCGAGCTCGATCCGGGGGATGAGCCGCTCGCCGAAGCGGATCTGCTGGATGGCGAGGTAGCGCTCGACCATCTCGAACTCGTCGCCCAGGGGCACCAGGGTGTCAATATTGCGCAGGCTGTAGCGCAGCAGGTCGCTGAGGGCGTAGGTGATCTCCTCGGTGCGCGGCGCGCCCTCCTCGAGGGCGGTGTAGCCGAGCAGGGCCAGAGCGTTGAAGAGGAAGTGGGGATTGATCTGGGCCTCGAGGGCGCGGAGCTGGGCGTCGCGCAGGGCGGCCTGGATCACGGCCTTCTCCTGGGCCTCGCGCAGCAGGCGGGACTGGACGAGGTTGGCCATGCCCATCTCGACGATGTGGTTGGCCGTGATCATGAGCATCTCGACCGCGGCGTCGAGGCGCTCGCGGGGCAGGGCGGGCACCTGGCCCACGGCCTCGATCAGCTGGCGGCGCGGCAGGCCGAGGGGGGCGTTGCGCTCGAGGAGGCCCGCGCGGAAGCGGTCCTCCTCCTCGCTGAGCACCACCTGGCCGCAGAGGATACAGCCGAGGTAGCGGCCCTCGATCGTGATCGGGGCCGCGGCGTCCATCATGCCGCCCATGCACATGTAGGTGGCCGGTTGGCCCGACGAGTAGGCGGCCAGCCCGCCACGGGCGTCGCACTCCTGGCAGCGGGCCAGGCCGACCCTGGTCGAGCGGATCAGCGTGCAGAGGGGCTGGAAGTTGCTCGCGTCGGTGACGGGCCGGCCGGCAATGTCAACCGTGACGGCGGCCACGCCCATAGCCTTGGCGAAGGTATCCTGGAGACGCTGGAGCACCCGCAAGTCCACGATGTCGGCGATCTCGAGGCTGCCATCATCGGCGTTGACGATGTGCATTGCGCACTCCTCAGGGCTCGTGGCTGTCGCCCTGGCGGCAGGCTACTCGCGACACAGATGCACCACCCTTGCACATCCTGAGCTGGATGATAGTATCGGGGCAGGCCGGTGTCAAACCGTGCGGCGCTCCGTTGCGGTATATCAACGGGCCCGGCCCCCGCCGTTGCCACGGCGCAACAGTGCGCGCACCGCGGCTGGTGTAGGCTAAGCGCAGCGTCCTGAAGCACGTTCACAACCCGTTCCCGTTGAGGCAACCCGACGCCCGGATGCCAGGGTAGAAAGGTGGAAGCTGGTGCGAGTCCAGCGCTGTGCCGCAACTGTAACCGCCCGTCCCCGCGACGGCGGAAGCCAGGACGCCTGCCTCAACCGTTGCTGTTCGACCCTTCTCGAGCCAAGGAGGTAGAGCACGGCCCGCCGCGCCCATGTCCCGCGCGGCCCCGGCCGGCCTACGCCCCCCGCCTCGCCGAGGCGGGGGGTTTTAGTGTAGCCAGGAGCC
>DAOLDO010000699.1:0-3884 GCA_035327325.1 Chloroflexaceae bacterium
CGCTGGTCGTGCTCGGCCGGCGGGGCCCCAGCCAGGGCCCCCCGCCCGGCCCCTCGGCCCTCGCGAGCTAGCCGCCCTTCGGGAAGTACCGGCGGGCCCCGCCCCGCCCCGGACTAGGAAGCAGTATGCGCGACTTCCCGGTGTTCCCAGAACAGGCGTCAACCTTCGCAGGACAGATCGACGGGCTGTACTGGCTCCTGATAGCCCTCAGTCTGATCTTCGGCGGCGTGCTGCCCTTCATCATCCTGTACTTGATGACGCGCTACCACCGCAGCCAGAAGGTTGACCGCTCCAACCAGATCCACGGCAGCATCCCGCTGGAGCTTACCTGGACCGTCATCCCGCTGGTGCTGGTGATGGCCGTCTTCTTCTGGGGCGCCTTCCTCTACGTGCAGATGCGCACCATGCCGGAGCGGACCCTCGAGATCTATGTGATTGGCAAGCAGTGGATGTGGCACGCTCAGCACCCCAACGGCAAGCGCGAGAATAACGAGCTCCACGTGCCGATCGGCCAGCCCGTGAAGCTGATCATGACCTCGCAGGACGTCATCCACAGCTTCTACATCCCGGCCTTCCGCGTGAAGCAGGACGTGCTGCCCGGCCGCTACACCACCATGTGGTTCGAGGCGACCAGGGCCGGCGAGTACCACCTCTTCTGCGCCGAGTACTGTGGCACCGAGCACTCCAAGATGGTCGGCCGCGTGGTGGCCCTGAGCGTCGCCGACTACGAGCGCTGGCTCACCACCCCCGGCGAGGTCATCCTGCCCGACGGCACCCTCGGCGCCGGCGGGGTCAACCCCACCCCGCCCGCGCCCGTGCCCGCCGGCGGCGACCCGATGGTCCAGGTGGGCCAGCAGCTCTTCAGCGACCTCGGCTGCTCGAGCTGCCATCGCATGGACGGCGCCGGGGTCGGCCCCAGCCTCGAGAACCGCTACGGCTACGAGGAGCAGTTCGCCGACGGGGCTCCCGCCGTGGCCGACGAGAACTATCTGCGCGAGTCGATCCTCAACCCCGGCGCCCGCATCGTCGCGGGCTACGCCAACGTGATGCCATCGTACGAGGGCCAGGTCAGCGAGGACCAGCTCAACCAGCTGGTGGCCTACATCAAGTCCCTCTCCGACCGGGGCGGCGACACGACCGACGGCGCGAGCGACGGCACGAGCGACGGCACGAACGACGCGGGCGGCGCGAGCCCCACCGGCGAGGCCCCGGCGGCCCCCCCGCCGACGAGCGCGGCCGCGGCCGCGCCCACGGCTGAGGCCGCGGCCACGGTCGCGCCCGCGGCCACCGCGGCGCCCGCGGCGGGCGGGGGCGGCCTCGACGCGGGCCTGGCCGCCCAGGGCGAGCAGCTCTTCGCCAACCTCGGCTGCGTCGGCTGCCACAACCCGGCGGGCGGCGGCCTGGGCCCCAGTCTTGTCGGCGTCTACGACACGCCCCAGCCCCTCGAGGGCGGCGGCAGCGCCGTGGCCGACGAGGCCTATCTGGCCGAGTCGATCCTCAACCCCGGCGCGCAGATCGTCGCGGGCTACCAGCCGATCATGCCGGCCTACGATGGCCAGCTCAGCGACGACCAGGTGGCCCAACTCGTCGAGTATATCAAGTCCCTAGGGGAGTGACCCATGGCTACAACAGCACTTCCTCAGCACGGCTACCTGCAGGACGACACGCCAAACCTCTGGTCGTGGGTCAAGTCGTGGCTCCTGACGGTAGACCATAAGCGCATCGCCATCCTCTACCTGCTGGCGATCAACTTCTTCTTCCTGCTCGGCGGCCTGGCCGCCACCGTGGTGCGCATCGAGCTGGTCACGCCCCAGGGCGACCTGCTCTCGTCGGACCTGTACAACAGGGCCTTCACGCTCCACGGGATCATCATGGTCTTCTTCTTCCTGATCCCGGTGATCCCGGCCGTGCTCGGCAACTTCCTGGTGCCGCTGATGATCGGGGCCCGCGACCTGGCCTTCCCGCGGGTCAACCTGCTCAGCTGGTACCTGTACATGATCGGCGGGATCTTCGCCCTCTGCGCCGCGGTCTTCGGCGGCGTTGATACGGGGTGGACCTTCTACACCCCGTTCAGCTCGACCTACTCGAACTCCAACGTGATCCTGACGATCGCGGGGGCCTTCATCATGGGCTTCTCCTCGATCGCCACCGGCGTCAACTTCATCGTCACCATCCACACCATGCGCGCCCCGGGCCTGACCTGGTTCCGCCTGCCGCTCTACATCTGGTCGCACTACGCCACCAGCCTGGTGATCGTGCTGGCCACGCCCGTGGTGGGCATTACGCTGCTGCTGGTGGCGATCGAGCGCATCTGGGGCGTGGGCATCTTCGACCCGGCCCTCGGCGGCGACCCGGTGCTGTTCCAGCACCTGTTCTGGTTCTACTCGCACCCGGCGGTGTACATCATGATCCTGCCGGGCTTCGGGGTGATCTCCGAGCTGATCGCGACCTTCTCGCGCAAGCGCGTCTTCGGCTACGAGTTTATCGCCTTCTCGAGCATGGCCATCGCCCTGATCGGGTTCCTGGTCTGGGGCCACCACATGTTCGTGAGCAGCCAGTCGGTCTACGCCGGCCTGGTCTTCAGCTTCCTGACCATGCTGGTGGCCATCCCCTCGGCGATCAAGGTCTTCAACTGGACGGCGACGCTCTACAAGGGCTCGATCAGCTACCGCACGCCCATGCTCTACGCCCTCGGCTTCATCGGGCTGTTCGTGATCGGGGGGCTGACCGGCATCTTCCTGGGTGTGGTGGCGATCGACATCCACGTGACCGACACCTACTTCGTGGTGGCCCACTTCCACTACGTGATGGTTGGCGGCTCGATCATGGCCTACCTCGGCGGCATCCACTTCTGGTGGCCGAAGATGACCGGCCGGATGTACAATGAGGTCTGGGGCGGGATCAGCGCGCTGATCATCTTCGTCGGCTTCAACATGACCTTCTTCCCGCAGTTCGTGATGGGCTACCTGGGCATGCCGCGGCGCTACCACGTCTACCCCGAGGAGTTCCAGATCTACCACGTGCTCTCCTCGGCGGGGGCGACCATCCTGGCCGTCGGCTATATCATCCCGATCATCTACCTGATGCTGTCGCTGTGGAATGGCAAGCCGGCCGGCGACAACCCCTGGGACGCGACGGGCCTGGAGTGGAAGACCTCGTCGCCGCCGCCGACCCACAACTTCGAGCAGATCCCCGTCGTGACCACCGAGGCCTACGCCTACCCGCCCGAGGCCGCCGAGCAGGACGCCGCCAGCTGGCGCCCCGGCTCCCCGCTGTAAAGGAGAGACGTCTTGGCGACGACAGCGAAACCACATGGGGGCGCCGGCCACGGCCACGAGGCCGACCACGGCCACGCTCACGGCCTCGAGCTGCGCCACCACTTCGAGACGCCGGCGCAGCAGAAGGAGGCCGCGACCCTCGGCATGTGGGTCTTCCTCGTGACCGAGATCATGCTCTTCGGCGGGATCTTTATGGCCTACGCGGTCTACCGCTGGGCCTTCCCCGACGTCTGGGCCGAGGCGGCCCACCACCTCAACACGCCCCTCGGCACGGTCAACACCGTCGTGCTGCTGGTCAGCTCGCTCACCGTGGCCCTGGCGGTGGCCGCCGCCGAGGAGGGCAGGCGCAACAGGCTGATCCAGCTGCTCGGAGTGACCCTGGTGCTCGGCTTCGCCTTCCTCGGCATCAAGGCCTACGAGTACAGCGAGAAGTTCTCGCACTGCTACGGCTACTCGACGCCCCTGGCCTGGGTCACCGGCACGGGCCAGCACGCCGTCGAGGAGTGCCTCGTCCCCGGGCGGGCCTTCCTCTTCCCCGCCGAGGAGCACGCAGCGGCGGCGGGCGAGGCCGCCGGCAGCGGGCCGCTGCTGACCGCCGCCACCGCG
>DAOLDO010000700.1:0-3883 GCA_035327325.1 Chloroflexaceae bacterium
GGGCGGCCACGGGCGGCCCGGCGGGCGTGGCCGCCCCAGGCGGCGGTTGGCCACTGGCGGCTCGCGGCGACGCCCCGGGCGCTCGCCCGGGGCGTCGTGGATCTCGCGGGGGCAGGAGGGGCACGGGGAGGGCCTGGCCCTCCCCGTAAGCGCCCCCGCCCGTCCGAGTAGCTCGGGCGGGCGCCTACTTGTCGCGCTTGGCGTCGCCGAGGGCGGCCTGGGCCGCGGAGAGGCGGGCGATCGGCACGCGGTAGGGCGAGCAGCTGACGTAGTTCAGGCCGGCCTTGTGGAAGAACTCGACCGAGGCGGGGTCGCCGCCGTGCTCGCCGCAGATGCCCACCTTG
This sequence comes from Chloroflexaceae bacterium, assembly GCA_035327325.1. Classification (GTDB taxonomy): domain Bacteria; phylum Chloroflexota; class Chloroflexia; order Chloroflexales; family Chloroflexaceae; genus CAIWXH01. Next base: position 345 of record DAOLDO010000700.1, read on the forward strand.
AGGTCGGCGCGGGCGCTGCGGCCGCGCTCGGTGCCGATCTCGACCAGCTGGCCCACGCCGCGCTGGTCAATGGTCTGGAACGGGTCGTCGGCCATGATCTTGCGCTCGACGTAGAGCGGCAGGAAGCGGCCCGCGTCGTCGCGCGAGAGGCCCAGGGTGGTCTGGGTCAGGTCGTTGGTGCCGAAGCTGAAGAACTCGGCGGTCTGGGCGATCTCGTCGGCGGTGAGGGCGGCCCGGGGCAGCTCGATCATCGTCCCGACCATGTAGGGCACCTCGACCCCGGCCTCGGCGAAGACCTCGGCGGCCGCCTTGCGCACGATCTCCTCCTGGGGCTTCAGCTCGCTGATGTTGCCGACCAGGGGAATCATCACCTCGGGGTGGACCTCGACGCCCTCCTGCTTGACCGCGACGGCGGCCTTAAAGATCGCGCGGGCCTGCATCTCGGTGATCTCGGGGTAGATGATGCCGAGGCGGCAGCCGCGGAAGCCGAGCATCGGGTTGGCCTCGTGGAGGTTCTCGATGCGGCTCTTGACCTTCCTGGGGTCAACGCCGAGCTTGCGGGCCAGGGCCTCGATCTCGCTATCCTCGTGGGGGAGGAACTCGTGCAGGGGCGGGTCGAGGGTACGGATGGTCACCGGCAGGCCCGCCATCGCGCGGAAGAGGCCCTCGAAGTCGCCCTGCTGGAGCGGCTCGATCTTGGCCAGGGCGGCGCGGCGCTCCTCGACCGTGTCGGCGATGATCATCTCGCGCACGGCGTCAATGCGGTCGCCCTCGAAGAACATGTGCTCGGTGCGGCAGAGGCCGATGCCCTCGGCGCCGAACTCGCGGGCCACCTCGGCGTCGCGGGGGATGTCGGCGTTGGCGCGCACGCCGAGCTTGCGGAACTCGTCGGCCCAGCTCATCAGCTCGGCGAAGTCGCCCGACAGCTCGGGCTGCACCGTTGGCATCATGCCGGCGAAGACCTCGCCGGTGCTGCCGTCGAGGGTCACGGGCTCGCCCTTCCGGATGGTGGTGCCGTTGACCGTCACCGACTGGTCGGCGTAGCTGATGCGCAGGTCGCCGGCGCCGGCCACGCAGGGCTTGCCCATGCCGCGGGCCACCACGGCGGCGTGGCTGGTCATGCCGCCGCGGGCGGTGAGGATGGCCTGGGCCGCGACCATGCCGTGGAAGTCCTCGGGGGCCGTCTCGACGCGGATCAGGATGACCTTCTCGCCCTGGGCCGCCATGTGCTCGGCCTCGTCGGGGTCGAACACGGCCTTGCCGCTGGCCGCGCCGGGCGAGGCCGGCAGGCCGGTGGTCAGGGGGTTGGCCTCCTTGCGGGCCTTGGGGTCAATCGTCGGGTGCAGCAGCTGGTCGAGGGCGTGGGGGTCCACGCGCTGCACGGCCGTCGCCTTGTCAATCACGCCCTCGTGGACGAGGTCAACGGCGATCTTCACCGCGGCGGCCCCGGTGCGCTTGCCGGCGCGCGTCTGGAGCATCCAGAGCTTGCCCTTCTCGATCGTGAACTCGACGTCCTGGACGTCCTTGTAGTGGGCCTCGAGCTGCTTGGCGATCGTGTGGAACTCGTCGTAGACCGTGGGCATGGTCTCGGCGAGCCGGCTGATCGGCTGGGGCGTGCGCACGCCGGCCACCACGTCCTCGCCCTGGGCGTTGACCAGGTACTCGCCGAAGATCTCGCCCTCGCCCGTGGCCGGGTTGCGCGTGAAGGCCACGCCGGTGGCCGAGTCGTCGCCCATATTGCCGAAGACCATGGCCTGCACATTCACGCCGGTGCCGAGGCTGTCGGAGATCTTGTTGATGCGCCGGTAGTCGCGGGCGCGGCGGCCGTTCCACGAGCGGAACACGGCCATGACCGACTCGCGCAGCTGGGCCTGCGGGTCCTCGGGGAAGTCGTGGCCGGTCTCCTGCTTGATGATCGCCTTGAACTCCTCGGCGATCGAGAGCAGTTCGTCGGCGCTGAGATCGGTGTCCTGGCGCTGGCCGTGGCCCTTGCGCTCGTCCATCACATGCTCGAAGCGCTCGCCGTCCACGCCGAGCACGATCTTGCCGAAGAGCTGGACGAAGCGGCGGTAGGCGTCGGCGGCGAAGCGCTCGTTGCCCGTAAGCTTCGCCAGGCCCTCGCGGGTGCTCCGGTTCAGGCCCAGGTTGAGCACCGTGTCCATCATGCCGGGCATCGAGAACTTGGCGCCCGAGCGCACCGAGACCAGCAGCGGGTTGGCCGGGTCGCCGAAGCGCTTGCCGGTCTGGGCCTCGATATCCTTCATCGCCTCGTAGACCTGCTCCCACAGGCCCTCGGGGGGCTCCTGCCCCTGCGCATAATAGGTGTTGCAGGCTTCGGTGGTGATCGTGAACCCGGGCGGCACCGGCACGCCCGTGCGCGTCATCTCCGCCACGCCCGCGCCCTTGCCCCCCAGGAGGTCGCGCATGCTCGCGTCGCCCTCGCGGAAGAGGTAGACCCACTTCGTCGTCATCAGATAGCCTCCTACGTGTGGTGGCGTAAACCGCCCAAACTATACCGCCCGCCCCCCCAAATGTCAAAGGGCCGCCAGGGCTGTGCAAGGCGTAAACAGCGCGTCGCGCAGACCCGTGCCGGCCGGAGTTATACCGCCCCTCGCCCTGTAACCAAACCCTAACAACCCGCCTGGCGGAAATGACGAACTGCTCATCGTTCAGTTGCATGCTCTCCACTTCGTCCGCAGACCACAACTATCGCGCCGGGAGGTGGCCGTGCCCGCTGAAGCCGCGCAGTCCGCCCAGAGCATCCTCGCCGAGGCCGTCGCCTGGCTGCGCCGGCTTCTGGCCTGGCAGGTTGACCTGACGCGCCAGAGCTTCGGCGCCCTCGCCGACGACGAGTACCGCGGCCTCTACATCCCCGACGCCGAGGCCGAGCTGCTGCTCGCCGGACTGCCCGCCCCGCCGCCCGCCCTGGCCGAGCGCCGGGCCGCTCTCGCCGCCGAGCGGGCCGCCCTCGAGGCCCGCTGGGCCGCCGCCGAGGCCGCCGGCGCCGACGTGCCCCTGCGCCGCCTGGCCCGCCTCTTCGGCCTGGGCCCCTTCGAGGCCGACGCCCTGCTGCTCGCCCTGGCCCCAGAGCTCGACCTGCGTCTCGAGCGGGTGATCGCCTACATCCAGGACGACGTCACCCGCAAGCGCCCCGCGGTGGACCTGGCCCTGCGCCTGCTCTGCGCCGCCCCTGGCGAGGCCCTGGCCGCCCGCGCCGCCTTCGCCCCCGGTGCGCCGCTCCTGCGCCACCGCCTCGTCCAGCTCGTCGAGGACGGCCAGCGCAACGCCCCCCTGCTCGCCCGCTACCTCAAGGTGGACGACCGCGTCGTCGCCGAGCTGCTCGGCCAACCCGCCCTCGACGCCCAGGTCGCCCCCTTCCTCGCCGAAAGCCGCCCTGCGCGCACCCTGGACGAGCTGGTGCTGCCGCCCGGCCTGGCGGAGCGCCTCCGGCAGGCGTGGGCGGCAGCCAGCCCTGTAGACCTCCCCCCCGCCGCTGCGCGGCTCCCCCTCTCCGCTGCGGAGAGGGGGTCGGGGGGTGA
>DAOLDO010000701.1:0-3873 GCA_035327325.1 Chloroflexaceae bacterium
GCGCCGGGGGGGTAAGCGGCGGCGGTGTAGGCGGCTACCGCCTCGACCTGCTGGCGGATCGAGGCCAGGGCGTAGTCGTAGAGGCGCGCCTTGTCGCCGGCCCGCTCGGCGAGGGTGCGCTCGGCCTGGTCGCGCAGAGCGCTCGTCCCGTCCTCGACGGCGGTGTCGCGGGCGCGCGACAGCCCGGCCAGGCCGAGCCATCCTACCAGCAGCAGCGGCGGCAGGGCGAGGCCGAGGAGGAGGGCGAGGATCTTCTGCTGGATGCTGGTGCGCATTGCCGCGGCGCTTCTCGACGCGTTGAAACGGGCCAGTGGGGGCCTTCCACCCATAGTAGCAGCCGCGGGCGGGGGCCGCAATTACAGAAGATTAACGCCGGGTGACACCGGGCTGATGTCGGCCATCGGCCCGATTTGCGCCGCCGGGGAAGGGGCCGTATACTGCCTAATAGAGTGTGCTACGCCGCGCCGGAGCGCGGAATCGCGGAGCGACCAATGGACTACGCCCTGGAACGCTTTACGGCCGAGGTGCGGCGGGCGATCGCCGCCACGGGCCGCGTGCCCGCCGGCATGATCGAGCTGGCCACCCCCAAGCCCAATATCCCGGCCGACCTGGCCTTCCCGGCCTTCAGGGTCGCGAAGGAGCTGGGCGTCCCGGCGCCGCAGCTGGCGACCGAGCTGGCCGCCGCGATCGCGCCCGCCCCTGGCTCGCTGATCGGCGCCGTGGCCGCCGCCGGGCCCTTCCTCAACTTCAGCATGGGCCCCGAGGCCCTGGCCGCCGCCGTCGTGGGCGAGATCCAGGCCGCGGGCGAGGCCTACGGCCGCCAGGACGACGGCGGGGGCCGCCGCGTCGTGGTTGACTACTCGGCGCCCAACATCGCCAAGCGCATGCACGTCGGCCATATCCGCTCGACGATCATCGGCCAGGCCGTCGTGAACATCTACCGGGCCCTGGGCTACGAGGTGCTGGGCGACAACCACCTGGGCGACTGGGGCAAGCAGTTCGGCGTGGTGCTCGCCGCCGTCGAGCGCGAGGGCAAGCCCGCCGCCGCCGGCGAGGCCGCCCTCGAGGAGCTCGAGGCCCAGTACCAGCGCTACACCGGCGCCATGAAGGAGGACGCCGCCCTCGACGAGGCGGCCCGCCGCTGGTCGCTGCGCCTCGAGCAGGGCGACCCCCAGGCCCGCGAGCTCTGGCAGTGGAGCGTGGATATGACCATGGCCGCCGCCCAGCGCAACTACGACCGGCTGGGCGTGCGCATTGACCACGCCTACGGCGAGAGCTTCTACGAGCCCATGCTCGCCGGGGTCATCCAGGACGCCCTGGACAAGGGCGTGGCCTTCCGCGACCAGGGCGGCGCCGTGGTGGTCGAGAACCTGGCCAACCTGCCGACCTTCCTGCTCCAGCGCAGCGACGGCGGCACGCTCTACATGACCCGCGACGTGGCGACGATCCTGTTCCGCATGCGCGAGTTCGCGCCGCACAAGATCGTCTACGTGATCGGCGAGCCCCAGTCCCTGCACCTGCGGCAGCTCTTCGCCCTGGTGCGGGCCCTGGGCTACACCGCAGAGGTCGAGCTGGTCCACGTGGCCTTCGGCACGGTCTTCGACGAGCACGGCCAGCCCCTCTCGACCCGCAAGGGCAACATGGTCTACCTGGAGGCCCTGCTCGACGAGGCTATCGCCAGGGCCCGCGAGGTGGTCGAGCGCAAGAACCCCGAGCTGCCCGAGGACGAGAAGCGCGCCGTGGCCGAGGCCGTGGGCGTGGGCGCGGTGGTCTACAACGACCTCTACCAGGACCCGAAGCGCAACATCACCCTCGACTGGGAGCGCATGCTGGCCACCGAGGGCAACAGCGCCACCTACCTCCAGTACTCCCACGCCCGCTGTCGCTCGATCCTGCGCCGCGCGGGGGAGGACGGGGGCCCCGGCGCCGAGGGGGCCGACCCGGCCCTGCTCACCCACCCGTCGGAGACGAGGCTGCTCAAGCACCTGGCCCGGCTGCCCGAGGCGCTGCGCGAGGCCGGGGCCCGCTACGCGCCCTTCGTGGTCGCCGACTGGTGCTACACCACCGCCCGCGAGTTCGGCGTCTTCTTCGAGCAGTGCCCCGTGCTGAAGGCCCCAAGCCCCGAGCTGCGGGCCGCCCGCCTGGCCCTGGTCGCCGCCACGGCCACAGCGCTGAAGAGCGGGCTGGGGCTGCTGGGCATCAGGGCGCCGGAGAGGATGTAGATGATCGCGTTCCCGACCGTCCGGGCGGTCCTGTTCGACATGGACGGCGTGCTCTACCGCGGCCGCCAGGTCCTCGACGGGGTGGGCGAGCTGCTCGCCTTCCTCGACGAGCGCGGCGTGGGCTACGCCTGCATCACCAACAACGCCTCGATGACGCCCGCCCAGTACGAGGCGAAGCTGGCCGCGATGGGCATCGCCATGCCGGCCAGGAGCGTCGTCACCTCGGCGATCGCCACGGGGCGGCACCTGCGGGGCGCCTACCCGCGCGGCACGCGGGCCTTTATCGTGGGGATGGACGGGCTGCGCGAGGCCCTGCTCGCCGACGGCCACTTCGTGGAGGACGACCACCTGCCCGAGCTGGTGGTGCAGGGCGCCGACTTCGCGCTAACCTACGAGACGCTGCGCAAGGCGTGCCTGTTTATCCGCGGGGGCGCCGACTTCGTGGCCACCAACCCCGACCGGACCTTCCCCGCCGAGGAGGGCCTGATCCCCGGGGCCGGCGCGATCACGGCGGCCCTGGTGGCCGCCACCGACATCCAGCCCCTGGTGATCGGCAAGCCCGCCCCGACCATGTTCCAGGTGGCCGCCGCGGCCCTCGGCGCCGCCCCGGCGGCCACCCTGGTGATCGGCGACCGGCTCGACACCGACATCGCCGGCGCCGGCGCGGCGGGCATGCCCTCCGCCCTGGTGCTCACCGGGGTCAGCGGGCGCGCCGAGGCCGAGGCGGGGCCTGTGCGCCCAACGGCGATCTACCGGGACCTGCCCGCGCTGCTGGACGCCTGGCGCGCCGCCGTGTGACGAGGAGCGCCGGAGCGCGGTCCGGCGCGGGGCGTCCACCAGACCCGTCCGGCGCTCCGGGGCTCCGCTCGGTGCGCGGCGGCGGCGGCCACCTGGTCTTGGAGCGAAGCGAGCGATGGGCCTCATCAGCATTGCCGCCTACGATCTGCGCGCGGTCCACCAGATGCTGCGCGACTGGACGCCCGAGCGGCTGCGCGAGGAGCTGGCGGCGGGGCGCTTCGGCGGGGCCCTGGAGGCCGAGGAGGCAGCCGAGCTGCGCGACCACCTGACCGCCTGGATGCGGCGGGCCCTTGGGGCCATGCCCCTGCGCGACGCGCTGCTGGTGGACCGGCACCGCGGCGCGAGGGTCTTCAGCCTGCTCTGTGTGGCCCACACCGTGGGCCGGGCCCCCGTGCCCGCCGAGCTCGCGGCGCTGCTGCCCCCGGCCCCAGCCACCGTCGAGCGCCTCCCGGCGGGCCGTGTCGGCGCCGATGGGGCCGGCGCCCTGGCCGAGCGGGCCGCGGCCGAGGGGCTGGCCCTGGCCGTGCTGGCCGCACGCGACGACTACCCCTTCCCGGAGAGCTTGCTGGCGCTCGTGCCGGACGTGCCGCCGCCCTACAGGCGCCCCGGGGCCCACTTCGAACAGCCGACGGGGTGGCGGCGGCGAATCGCCGCCCTGCTCGCCGCAGGGGGCGTGGCGCTGCTGACGCTGCCCCTCCTGCTCGGGCACATCCCCGACCGGCCGGCGGGGCTGCCCCTGGCCCTGCTGACCCTGGCGCTCCTGGGGGGCATCAGGGGTGGGCCCGCCGGCTTCGCGGGGTCGCTCTGCATCTGGCTGGTGGCCAAACTGCCCCGGTTCCGCTACGGGAGCACG
>DAOLDO010000702.1:0-3869 GCA_035327325.1 Chloroflexaceae bacterium
TGTGCCGGCGCCGGCCGCCGAGGCGCGCATCGGAGCGAGCGGCTACACCACCACCCATCAACCGCCAATTCAACCTCCACAACCCAGCATCCAACGTCGGCCCCGGCGCTACCACGGGGCGGCGAAGCTGAACACGCTGAAGATGGCGACCGAGGCGGGCAAGATCGCCGAGGAGATCCTGATCCACCTGGCCGGGCTCCCGGGGGCGCGGGTGCGGGTGACGCTGGAGATCGAGGCCGAGCTCCCCGAGGGCGCCCCCGACCATGTCGTCCGCACAGTGACGGAGAACAGCCGCGTGCTCAAGCTGGAGAGCTACGGCTTCGAGGAGGAGTGAGCGCTCTATCGTCTAGCTCACACCGATGCGTTGTTTGAGCAGCCCCTTGACCAGGGCGAGCACGCCGAACGAGATCGCGAGCAGGATGGCTGCGAGGATCAGGGCCAGGTTCAGGTCGCGCTCGAAGCCAAGGTAGATAGCGAGCGGCATCGTCTGGGTGCGACCGGGCAGGTTGCCGGCGAAGATGATCGTCGCCCCGAACTCCCCGAGGGCACGGGCCCAGGTCATCACCGCGCCGCTGAACAGGGCGGGCCAGGCCAGGGGGATGGTGATGTAGCGTAGCACCTCGACAGGTCCGGCGCCGTCGAGGGCGGCGGCCTGCTCCAGCTCGCGGTCCACCCCCGCGAGGCCGGCCGTGGCCGCCTTCACAAAGTAGGGCGCGGCCACGAAGCACTGGGCCAGCACGACCGCCACCACCGTGAACGAGATGCTGACGCCGAGCTCCGCCAGCGGGGCGCCGAGGAGGCCCCGGCGCCCGAAGGCCATGAGCAGGGCGATGCCGGCCACCGAGGGCGGCAGCACCATGGGCAGGTCAATCAGGGTGTCAATCACGGTGCGGCCGCGGAACTGCCGGCGGGCCAGCAGGAAGGCCAGCGGCCCGCCGAGCACGAGGGCCAGCCCCGTCGCCACCAGGGTCGTAGCCATGCTCAGGCCCATCGCCCGCGTCACCGCCGGGCTCGCCAGCGTGCCCCAAAGGCCGTCGAGCCGCAGGCGCAGCAGCATGGCCAGCAGCGGCAGCAGCAGAAAGCTGAGCAGCGGCAGCGCCAGCAGCCAGACGAGCGACGGTCTGGTGAGGCGAAGGCGCCGTCCCTGGACCTGGGTCAGTGATCGCTCCATGCTAGGGCACCGCCGCAGCAACGGGAGGCGCGCCGCCGCCCCACGCGGCGGGCGAGATGAAGCCGTAGCGCGTCAGCACCGCCTGGGCCTCGGGCGACAGCAGGTAGGCGATGAACGCCTCGGCGAGCGCCGCGTTCGGGCTATCGTTCAGGGGGGCGACCGGGTAGTTGGCGATCGTGTTCAGCTCGTCGGGGATGCCGATCTGCCGGACGTTGTCGGCGTCGAGGGCGGCATCGGTGGTGTAGACGATCCCCGCGTCGCCTTCGCCAAGGGCGACCTTGGTGAGCACGGCGCGCACGTTGTCCTCGTAGCTGACCACGTTGGCCAGCACGGTGGGGCTGTAGTTTGCGGTGTAGTCGGGCAGAGCGCTCGCCCTGGCGAGGACGTCGAGGCTGTACTGGCCCACCGGCACCGCCACATCGGCGAGGATCAGCCTGAGGCCGGGGGTGGCCAGGTCTTGCAGCGTCTCGACGCCGGCGGGGTTGTCCGCGGGGGGGATGACGACCAGCCGGTTACGCACAAAGGTCTGCTCGCTGCCGGCGTCAATCCGCCCGCCATCAATGGCGGTCTGCATCTGGGCGCGGTTGGCCGAGGCGAAGACGTCGGCGGGGGCGCCCTCGTTGATCTGGGCGGCGAGCTGCTGCGAGCCGGCGAAGTTGTAGACCACCTCGACGCCCGGGTTGGCGGCCTCGAACGCGGTGGCGAGCTCCTCGAAGGCGTCGGCCAGCGACGCCGCGGCAAAGACGCTCAGCGCGCCTTCGCCCGTCGTGGCAGCCTCGGCGGGCGCCTCGGTCGGGGCATCGGTCGGCGCGGGCGGGCTGGTCGGCTGCGAGGCCGCGGGGGCACCGCCGCAGGCGGCGAGCAGCAGGGCGAGCGCAAGCACGAGCAGGGCGACAGGCGAGCATGACACAACACTCTCCTCCACAGGGCAGACGACGGCTGGCGGTGCCGGGGTCTGGTTAGCGAAGCGCGGGCACCACGGCGACCTGCACGTCGCCATCGGCCCGATGGTAGTCCGAGGTGAAGACGATGCCGGCGTCAACCTCGCCGCGGGCCACCGTCGTGAGCACGCCGGTCACCGTCTCGGCGTAATGGACCACATTGTCGAGGACGGCCTGGGCGCCGGCGCTGCCGAGCACCCCCTGCTGCTCGGCAGCACGGAGCACTGTCAGGGTATAGCGTCCAATCGCGGTGGCGCGGGAGCCCATCGCGATGCGGAGGCCGGGGCGGGCGAGATCGCGCAGGGTGTGCAGCGGGGTGTGCCGCTGGCTGGGTGTGACAATGGCGAGCTGGTTGTGGCCGAGGGTGCGGACGGCGTCGGCGCTCACCCGGCCCGCCGCGATCACGGCCGCGAGGGCGTCGGCGTGGGCCGGGGCGTAGACGTCCGCCGCGGCCCCCTGGGCCACTGCCCCCGCGAGGGTGTGCGAGCCGTCGAAATGAAGCTCCACCGCAGCCCGAGGGTGCGCGGCGACGAAGGCGTCGCGGATCACCTCGAAGGCAGCCGTGAGGGACGCGGCGGCGTAGACCGTGAGCCGGCCCTGGAGCGGCGCGGCCGGCTCGGCGACGGCGAGGGTATCGCCGGCGGGCAAGAATCCGGCGCGGGCGAGCATCGCCTGGCCTTCGGGCCCACAGGCGAAGGCGACGAACTGCTCGGCCAGCCGCCGGGCCGGGCTGTCCCTGATGACCGCGATGCGGTAGGTGATCCCGTGCATGACCGGCGGCGCGAAGGTATCGAGCCAGTCGAGGGTGGCCTCGGCCTGCCGGATGTGCCACTGGCGCACCTGCCAGGGGAACGAATGGGGGGGGACGTGCTCCTTGGCCTCGTGCCGCAGCGTGTGAAGCCGGGCGCGCACCTGCTGGCGCTGCGTGTCCAGGAGCTGCTGGACGGCGCCGGGGTCCAGCTGCTGGATGAAGTAGAGCCGGGCCAGGAAGGCGCGCTGCTGCTCATCGCCGGGGGCGTGCCCAGCGCGGAGCCAGCTGGCAAAGGCGGCCTCGCCGGCCGGGGTGAGGCGCAGCAGCTTGCGTGGCGGCAGGCTGCCGCGCGGTTCGGCGGCGACCGTGAGATAACCTTCGGCCTCGAGGCGGGCGACCAGGGCGTAGAACTGGCTCTGCTTGAGCGGCCAGACCGTGCCGAGGGCGGTGGGAGCGATGAGCCGTTGATACACCTCGTAGCCGTGGGCCGGCTGCGCCCGTAAAAAGCCGAGGATGGCGTGCTCAAGGCCAAGGGCTTGCCTGCTGCGAGCCATGACGATCCCTCCCGGCAGCGATGATAGTTGAGGGTAGAGTAGTTATGTTTGACTGAGACGTTCGCGGCAAGAGGATTATGCCTGACCAGCAGAGAGCTGTCAAGAACAAGCAGTTGCGGTCTTCGGTGCTGGTGACCGAGGCGGTACGCCGGCTCAGCACAAGCCAGGATTAGTCAAAGATGACTGGTGTTGTGCACGCCCCAAGAATAAAGCGCAGCGGCGCGCCGCTGCGCCCGATCCGCAGCTGCGGAGCTTGAGGTAGGGGCGCCAGTGCCGGGATCGGGAGGGGATGGTGAGCGACGTCTGCCAACCGGGGGGACGACGATTCCTACGTCAGGGCATCGGCGATGGCCTGGTCAATGGTCAGCGCCAGGCCGGCGTCGAACGCGGCGGCCCACGCCTCCTCGCCAAGAGCCTCCCGCGCCCCCGCCACCGCCTGCTGGGTGGCGTTC
>DAOLDO010000703.1:0-3860 GCA_035327325.1 Chloroflexaceae bacterium
CCTCGTCGGGGCGCGGCGGGCGCAGGCGGGCGGGGGCCGCCCGCAGCTCGTCGGGCAGGACCGCGGCGGCCAGGGCCACCAGCTCGCCGACGCAGGCGGGGTCGGGGCTCCAGCGCACATCGTAGAGCCTGCCCGTCTCGCCGGCCGGCCCGGCGTCTGTGGGCGTGGCGACCAGGGTGAAGCCCAGCTCGGGGCCGAGGCCGACCAGGGCGAAGCCGGGCCCCGGCGCCGGGGCCGCAGGCAGGCTTACGCGCCGCACCGGGGCCGGGGCGCCGCGCAGGGCGACCTCGGCCCATGCCTGGGGGCGCTCGCCCCCCGCGATCAGCAGGGCGCCGCCCGGCGCCCCGAAGCACAGCCGGCAGAGGCCCTGAGCCAGCTGGCCGAGGGTGGCCGGGGTGTAGCAGCCGACAACGACGGCCGGGCTGTCAGGGTCGAGCCGGCTCAGAAAGGCGCTGATCGGGTACGGCATCCCTCGCTCCTTCGCCTAGTGCTGCCAGGCGGACGTCTCTGCCAGGTTCGACCAACGACGAAGGACCAACGACCAAGGCCGGACGGCTCGCCGCTGCGCTTTGTGCCTGCCGAGGACGGCATGGGCCCCAGCGAACCACTTGCGCCGAGCGGCGGTGGTGGCCTGACCCCACGACGCCCCTGCCTGGCCCTGCTCGGGCGCTACTCGTAGCGCAGGGCCACCAGGGGGTCGAGGCGGGCCGCGCGCGCCGCCGGGTAGAGGCCGGCCACCACGCCGACGAGGGCGGCGAAGGTCAGGGCGGCCAGGGCCAGCCACCACGGGGTGACGAAGAAGGTCGCGTCGATCGGCAGGCGCTCGCGCTCGATGTACCAGGCGATCACCCGGTTGAGCAGCAGGCCGAGCAGCCAGCCGCCGACGATGCCGACGGCGCCGCCGAGCAGCCCGATCAGCCCGGCCTCGATCATGAACAGGCCCCTGATGTCGCCCCGCGAGGCCCCGATGGCCTTCATGGTGCCGATCTCGCGGGTGCGCTCGTAGATGGCCATGATCATGGTGTTGATGATCCCCAGGCTGGCCACGAAGAGGGCCAGCCCGCCCACCGAGGCCAGCATGACATTGATCACGGCGAAGACCCGGTTGGCCTGCTCGAGGATCAGCTCGAGGGACTGGACCTGGTAGCCCTCGGCGCGGAGCGAACGCACCAGCTCGGCCGCGACCGCCACGCTGTCGGCGCGGACCACCGCCAGGTCGTAGCCCTGGGTGCTGAGGTAGTCGGGGGTGTTGAACCACCACGACTTCATGGCGGCCATGTCGGCCGCCGCGGCCTGGACCTCGTTCTCGTCGTAGTCGCTCACCCCGGCCACGGTGACGGGGAAGCGCTCGCTCTCGCCGCGGGGGCTGCGCAGCACGATCGCCAGCTCGCGCCCCGCCAGCTCCTCCGGGCGCACGCCGTCGGGCAGGGCGCCGGCGGCGATCACGACGCGGCCCGCCTGGTCAACCGGGGCGATGTCGCCGGCCAGGGCCACGGGCGCGGCGCGGAAGGGGTTGGCGAAGTTCTCCTGGCCCGCCACGCTGACCCGCGTGAGCCGGCCGTCGGGCAGCTCGAGCAGGGTGATGACCCCGCCCAGGGTGACCTGGGCGGTGACGCCCTGCACATTGGGCAGGCCCTCCCACTGGGCCACCACGTCGGGGGTAATCGGGCGCTGGCGCGGGGGCGCCCCGAACTGGGTGAAAAAGTCGTCGCCCTCGCCCCGGCCCTCGCCGGGGCGCACAAAGACGTTCTCGAGGCCCAGGGCGGCGAACTGAGCCCGGATCTCGCTCTGCACGCCCACGCCAAGGGAGACCATGGTCACGATAGTGACGATGCCGACGATCACGCCGGTCGAGGTCAGGACGGTGCGCACCTTGCGCCGCCCCAGGTTCTCGAGGGCCGTGGTCAGCATATCCGCGAACTGCATCGGCGCTCCTTACGGGTTGGCGACGGTCACGTCAACGTAATCATAGCTGAAGTTGCCGGCGATGTCGCGCACCAGGAAGCCCATCACGTAGTCGCCGTCGAGGGTGGGGGCGCGGCGGGCGGTCAGGGGGGCGTCGCCAAAGGTGATGGTCTGGCCCTCGACGGCCCCGGGGCGCAGGGTGCCGCCCTCGTCGGTGTAGGTGCGCAGGAAGGCGGTGAAGCCGTCGCCAGGGGCGGGCATCAGCTCGTAGGGCTGGGGCTCCTGGCCGCCGCTGCCGGTGGGGAAGCCCCAGATGCGGGTCAGGGTGCCCTGATCGCCGCCGAGGGTGAAGACCATGCCGGCGTCGATCTGCTCGCCGGTGGCCTGGGAGGTGTAGACGCCCTCGACGCCGTAGAAGTCGGTGCCGTACTTGATCGGGCCGAGCAGGACCTCGATCTCCTCGGCGCCGTTGCCGAGGTACCAGCTCGTCGCGTCCCACTCGAGGCTCAGGTTGTACTGGCCGGCCTCCCAGCTGGGGATATCGCCGGTGCCGGGCTGGGCGCCGGGCGGGTAGAAGAAGTCAACGCTGATCAGGTCAACCGTGTCGCGGGCGGCGTTGGGGATGCCGATGAACCAGAAGACGTAGGCGATGTCCTGGCCGTTCAGGGTGCCGGTGAGGGTGACGGGGCTGTCCACGCTGACCGTGGTGGCGCTGACCTGGAGGTCGCCGATGGTGGGGCGGGTGACGGCGGTGGTGCCGGCGGCGTGGAAGTCGCCGAGGAACTCGTCCCACTCTGTCAGGCCGGGCAGGGGGGAGGCGCGCTCGTAGGCGTCGAGGTAGAGCTCGGCGACCTGGGGGAAGTAGATCGAGATGCCGCTGGTGTCGCTGTGGTAGGCGCCGGCGCCGTTGGCGACGCGGGCCTGGGCGAGGGCGGTCTCGAGGGCGGCCGCGGCGTCGGCCACGGGGCCGGCGGCGCCCTGGGCGGGCAGCAGCGCGGCGAAGTGGCCGAGGTCTACGGCGTTGAACTCCTCGGCGCTGGTGGGCGCGTAGACGCTGGCGAAGGAGCGGGCCTGGGCGATGGCGCTGTAGCTCGGCCCCAGGTCGGCGAGCATGGCGCCCGCGAGGTCGTCGAGCCGGTCGGTGAGCCGGCCGATCTGGGCGAGGTCGAAGGCCGAGAGGGTCACGTCGTCGGAGCTGCTGCCCTCGTAGGACTCGATGTAGGTGTCTACGATCGCCTGGGCGAAGGCCGCCCCGTCCTGCCCCGGGTCGGCGGCCAGCGCGGCGAGCAGGGCGTCCCAGGCCCAGCCCTGGTTGGGCTCGAGCTCGACCGAAGCGACGGCGACCTGGCCGTAGGGCTCGATGGCTCTGAAGACGTCGAGCTGGGCCATGAGGCAGGCGTCGAAGCCGATCAGGTCGAAGGTGCCGTAGCCGCTGCGGTCGCGGGCGGTCTCGAGGGCGGCGCTCAGCTCGGGGAGCGAGATGGCGTCCTCGTCGGTGTCGTCGCTGGCAATGCCGAGCCAGGAGGCCCCGTGGTCCCAGATGATCAGGGCGTAGCGGTCTGCGGGGTAGCTGTCCACGCCCCAGGCGATGAAGTCGGCCAGAGTCTCCTGGGCGCCCATGTTCAGCTCGCCCAGGTCCTCGAGGGCGTTCTCGGCGGTCGGCTCCATGCCCCGCTCGACCAGGAAGCGCTTGGTGCCGTCCCAGTCGCCGGCCGAGTCGTCGTCCCAGGCCTCGCGCGAGCTGATGCGGTCGAGCTGGACGACGATGTTGAGCTCGTCGGAGGAGCCGACGGCAGCCATCTCGCGGAAGTCGTCCATGGCGTCGGGCTCGAGGTTGTTGTCGCCGTCGAGGTAGACGAGGACGGTCCAGCGGGCGGCGACGGCGGCGGCGGGGACGCGGGTGGGCGCCGGCCCGACGGGCGTGGGGTCGCCGGCGACGGCGGTGGGGTCGCCGC
>DAOLDO010000704.1:0-3859 GCA_035327325.1 Chloroflexaceae bacterium
GGCGCGCGCCCGAGGCGGCCTCGAACAGGTCGAGGATCTTCTCGCGCTCGCGCATGCCGAAGGCCAGCTGGGTCTGCCACATGCCCATGTCGTTGATCAGGAAGCCCAGGGCCCCGGCGTGGTTGAGGACGCGCGTCAGCTCGACCATCAGCACACGGATGTACTCGGCCCGCTCGGGCACCTCGATCCCGGCCAGCCGCTCGACGGCCATCGCGTAGGCGTGGTTGTTGGCCATCGAGTTGAAGTAGTCGAGCCGGTCGGTGTAGGGCATGTTCTGCAGGTAGGTGTTCTGCTCGGCGATCTGCTCGTGGTTGCGGTGCAGGTAGCCGAAGACCGGCTTGAGGTCGGTGATCGTCTCGCCGTCCACCGTGACCAGCATGCGGAACACGCCGTGGGTGGACGGGTGCTGGGGGCCGATGTTTATCTGGAGCTCTTCTGTCTTGAGCATAGTGCTGTCTGCGCGGGCCGGCGGGAGGGCCGGGCTCGCCGGCTACTCCTCCTCGCCGATGTACTTGTCGCCCTGCTTGGGGAAGTCCTTGCGCATCGGGAAGCCCTCGAACTCGTCCCACATGTAGATGCGGCGCAGGAAGGGGTGCCCGGTGAAGCTGACCCCGTAGAGGTCGAAGGCCTCGCGCTCGTGGAAGTTGGCGCCGGGCCAGATCGCGGTGAGCGAGGGCACGGCCGGCTCGTCGCGGGGCACCCGCGTCTTCAGCACCAGGGCCGGCCCGCCCTCGACGTTGTAGAAACGGTAGACTAGCTCGAAGACCCCCTCGGCCAGGTAGTCTACCACGGCGATGTCGGAGAGGAAGGCGTAGCCGAGGCTGTCGCGCAGGTACGCGGCGGCGGCGACGAGCCGCGCGGGCGCGACCACCGTGTCGTCGGTGGCGAAGAGGCCGGGCTGGGGGCCGTGGGCGGGCGGCGCGGTGACGCGCAGGGAGGCGGCCTCGACGACGACGCCCGGCAAGTCGCGCTCCAGGCGCTCGCGCAGCTCGGCGGGGCTAAGCGTCGGCATCGCCCACCTCGTCGCGCTTCAGGTCGTCGGCGGCGATCTCGGGGCTCATGCCCCTCGCCTTGAGGGCGTGCTCGAGCTCGACGCTCGGGTCCATGATCGGGAACTGGCGCGGCAGCTCGGGGTGCTCGATGCGGCCGCTCTTGGTCTCGCCCTGCTCGGGCGAGGTGAAGGGGCTGAGCAGAGGCAGGCCGCCGACCGGGTCAATCAGCTTGCCCTCGACCTCCAGGCCCCTGGCCCCGAACTCGGGCACCGGGAAGTCGGTCGTCTGAGGCTTCGCGCCCTCGCCGTACCAGCGCACGCGGCCCAGCTTCTGGCGGTCAATCTGGTCCTGCAGGGTGATCAGCGCGTGGAGCAGGGCCTCGGGCCTGGGCGGGCAGCCGGGCACGTACACGTCCACGGGGATGAGCAGGTCAATGCCGCGCAGCACGTTGTAGCCGTCGCGGAAGGGGCCGCCCGAGGTGGCGCAGGCGCCCATCGAGATCACGTAGCGCGGCTCGGCCATCTGGTTATAGAGGCGCACCACCTGGGGGGCCATCTTCTTGGTGACCGTGCCGGCGACGATCATCAGGTCGGCCTGGCGCGGCGAGGCGCGGAACAGCTCGGCGCCGAAGCGCGAGACGTCGTAGCGGCTCAGGCCGAAGGCCATCATCTCGATCGCGCAGCAGGCCAGCCCGAAGGCCATCGGCCAGATCGAGGAGCGCCGCCCCCAGTTGTAGAAGCGGTTGACCGTGGAGAGGAACACGCCCTGCCGCTCCAGGTCCAGCTGGATCTCACGCTCGTCCATGGCAGCCATCTAGTTCCAGGCGCGGGGCCGGCCCGGGCCGGCGCCCGGCCGCGTTACACCCACTCGAGGGCGCCCTTGCGCCACTCGTAGACCAGGCCGGCGAACAGCATCAGCAGGAAGACGGCGGCCACCGCGAAGCCGTACAGCCCGAGCTGGTTGAAGGCCACCGCCCAGGGGTAAAGGAAGACCACCTCGATGTCGAAGATCACGAAGGCCAGGGCGTAGAGGTAGTACTGCACCTTGAACTGCACGCGGATATCGCCGATGGCCTCCAGGCCGCACTCGTAGGTGGACTGCTTGAGGGGCGTCGGGCGCTTGGGCCGCAGGAAGAAGGCCAGGGCCAGGGGCACCAGGGGGAAGCTGATCGCCGCGATGAGGAAGACCCCGACGAAGGCGTAGTTGGCAAGCATGGCTGCGTCCATCTATGGGAGAGCGATCGTGCGGGCGACATTGCGAAGTATAGCACAGATCCCGGCGTGGCAAAACCGCGCCGTCGCCCCCGCCCGGGCGTCAGGACGCCCAAAGACGGCCTTGCGAGTCCTCTCACAAGAGAAATATTAATGGGCCAAAGCAGCGCCGCCGCGGCTCACGGCCCCACCAGCTTCAGCTCGACGCGACCGACCCGCACCACGTCGCCGGGGTTCAGCTCGCTGGCCGCCCGCACCTCGAAGCCGTTCAGGAACGTCCCGTTGGTGCTGTTAAGGTCCTCGAGCGACCACACGCCGTCGCGCAGCTCGAGGCGGGCGTGCTCGCTCGAGAGGAACGTGTCGTTGAGCGAGACCTCGACCTCGGTGCTGCGCCCGATCACCGTGACCGGGCTGAGCGGGAAGACCTTGCCGACGGGGATGCCGGTCTGGCCGGCGCTGGTGACCACCAGCTGGCCGTAGGGCGCGGCCTGGGCCGGCGCGGCCGCCCCGCCCCCCTGCAGCTCGCGCGAGACTACGCGCACCACCTGCCAGAGGAAGAAGTACAGCAGAAAGACCACCGCCACCCGCAGCAGCAGCAGGATCACGCCGATCGAGAGGTTGGCAATGTCGAACATAGTTCTTGAGGTGTGAGGTGTGAGGTGTGAGGTGTGAACCTGCCGCAGCCGTGCTCGTGGCGGAATCACACCTCACACAGCGAGCGCCAGCGAGCGTCTCACACCTCAGCTATCGCGGAAGGTCAGCTCGAGGCCCCCGAGGGAGAGCACGTCGCCGTCGCGCAGGGCCGTCTCGGTCACGCGCTGGCCGTTCACGAAGGTGCCGTTTGTGCTGCCCAGGTCGGTGACCCAGAAGCGGCGCTGCCTGTAACGCAGCTGGGCGTGGTGGCGCGAGACGCGGGTGTCCTCAAGAATCACGTCGTTGCCGAGGCCGCGGCCAAGGGCGACCATGGTGCTTTCGAGCGGGATGGGCTGGGGGCCGCCCGGCGTCTGGAGCAGGAGCATCGCGCTGCTGCGGCGGGCCGGCTGGGGCGCGGCCGTCGCGGGCGCCATCACCTGGGTCGACTCGGCGCCCTGGGTGTTGGTCATCTCGGCGACCACCTGGATGCCGCGCCGGGGCACCGCCGCGTCCTCGCCGAGGACGACGCGGGGGTGCTCGAGCATAGAGAAGTTGCGCTCGGCGGCCAGCTCGCTCAGGTAGGTCGCCATCTCCTGCTCGAGCTGGGCGCGCACGGGCTGGAAGGCCGCGAAGTCCTGCGGGTTGAGGTAGGCCCTGTAGAAGCTCGGCACGATCACGCGCTTCACGCTGATCGACTGCTGGCTCTCCATGGCCCGCTCGAGGCGCCTGGCGATCTCGACGGGCTGCACCGGGCTGCGGAAGAGGCGGGCGACCGACCCCTCCACCATGTGCTCCATAAACTGCTCGAAGCGGCTGAGTGCTGACATAGTTTAAGTGGGGTTCAGGGGCGAGCCAGGCGCCCCCTTGGGCTTCACCGGCTCGCCGAGGTAGATCGGCTCGAGGGCCACGAGGTCGTCCCGCTCGCCTGCGGCGAGGCGGCGCCAGGCCAGCTCGGCGAGGAAGGCGGGGCGGCGCAGCCCCGCTGCGGGCCCGGGCACGCGGGCCCGCTCGCCGAGCAAACGG
>DAOLDO010000705.1:0-3830 GCA_035327325.1 Chloroflexaceae bacterium
GGCGTGGCGCTCGGCCCATGCGCGGTCCGCGAGGCGGTCGGCGAGCTCGGCGGCCGGGGGGCGGCCCATCGCGGCGAGGGCCCTGATGTAGGGCCCGTAGATGCGCCGGAGGAGCAGCGGCGACGGCCGCGTCTTGTACAGGTACAGCTGGTGGTTGTAGATCCGGCTGCGCGGCTGCCTGAGGCCGTGGAAGTGGAAGAAGATCAGCGGGTCGCCGTCCACCCTGACCTCATCGCCCGCGGCCGTGATCGTGGCGTCCGCGATATTCCAGGGCGCGAGGTTGGCGCCCCGCTGCCGGATGACCACGACCCCCGCGAAGCGCCGCGGCCACTCGTCGAGGTACTTCTGGTCCGCGAAGCGCCCCGGCTCGGCGCGGTCGTAGCACCACTCGAGGCAGCGCTCGCGCCACCAGCGCAGGCAGGCCAGCCCGCTGGCGTCGCGCCGGAACGAGACCCAGCCGACATTATAGCGGCCGTGGGACTCGTAGTGGCGCAGCCGGCGCGAGAAGCGGTGCGGGGTGATCGCCACGGAGCCGCCGCCCAGCTCGTCGAAGAGCGGGCGGGGGTCGGCGAAGAAGTACAGGTCGGCGTCGAGGTAGGTGATCAGGCTGACCTCGGGCCAGCGCTCGAAGATGTAGAGGGGCAGCGCCGGCGTCAGCGTGAAGTAGTACTCGACCCTGCTCCGGTCGCCCTTGACGCGCAGCAGCTCGGCGTCGCCCCCTTCGAGCTCGGTCAGGGCGATGGGCTCGACGCCCGGCAGGGCCATGGCCGTCAGGACCCGGTGGCTGGCCTCGTCCAGGCAGAGGGCCCAGAGCCGGAAGGCGGGGCAGTGCCGGCGCAGCGAGGAGTAGAGGGCCAGCCCGCGCCGGAGGTAGCCCCGGTCGAAGTAGGTGCAGAAGTAGCGCATGTCCGTCACCCCGCCTTGCGCGCCACCAGCAGATTGTCGAGGGTGTCGCCCCGCTTGCCGAAGAGCGCGTCGAGGGCGTAGCCCGCCAGCAGCACCGGCGCCATGCCCACCATCGCCAGGCCGTAGGCCAAGGTCCCCGGCCGCCTGACGTAGGTGTGGGCCACGGTGTCGGCCAGGCGCTGGGCCAGGGTCGCCCACAGGCCGCTCGTCGGCGCCACCTCGAGGACCTCGAGCCCGGCCTGGGCGGCCAGGTGGCGCAGGCCGTACCGCGTGTAGCGGTAGAAGTCGTGCGGCTCGTGGTGCAGCCCCCACGTCTGGGGCGTGGTCAGCAGCAGCACGCCGCCCGGCCGCAGCACCCGCGCCGCCTCGCGCAGCAGGCGCGCCGGCTCGGGCACGTGCTCCAGCACCTCGTTGCAGAGCACTGTGTCGAAGCTCGCGCTCTGGAAGGGCAGGGTCTGCCCGTCGCCGTGGACGTCGGCGGCGGGCACGTCGGGAAGATCCAGCCCCACGTACTGCTCGACATGGCCGAACAGCTCCATATAGGGCCTGGCGCCGCACCCCAGGTCGAGGGCGCGACCGCTGGCGTAATGGGCCCGCGCCGCCACGGCCTCGCGCAGCTTCAGCCGGGCCAGGTGCAGCGGGTTGAGCCAGGCGATCAGCCAGGCCCCCCCGGGCAGAGCCGAGGCGCCCGCGACGAGGGCTCTGTAGAGCGAACCGAGGGCGCTGCGATCGCGTGTGCTCACTGCTCACCTTCTCTCGGCCCGCGGCGCGGGCCGGGGCTCACTCCTCGTTGTACAGCAGGGCCCCGACGCCGTGGAGCGGCTGCCGCCCCGTGGCGGGGACGAGGCGCAGCTGCCTGCTCAGGAACAGCGAGGTCGTCCAGACGTAGGGGTTGATCGGGCCGAAGCCGGTCATGTCAACCTCGATCAGGTCGGCGGACCGCAACAGGGCCGCGGTCTGCTCGTGCCAATCGCCATTGTCGAGGATGATCAGGCCGTCGGGCGCGAGCTTGCGCAGGGCCGCCCGCGCGCAGGCGTTGCGGTGGACGCCGTCAATCACGATGATGTCGAACGGCTCGGGGTCCTCCTCGATCGCCCCGACGTAGGTCTCGCGCTCGGGCCTGTAGTGGTAGGTGACGTTCGGCGGCAGCCGCGCGCCGATCCGCCGGTACCACGCCGCGTCGCTCTCGACGGCGACGACCGCCCGGCAGCGCTGGGCCCAGAACAGGGTCGAGTAGCCGGAGCCGTACTCGAAGACGCGCTTCGCGCTCATGTCGAACTGCTTGAGGTACTCGATGGCGGGGTAGGTGTACCAGGGGAGCGGGGCGCCGTCCCGGTCAACGCATCGCCACTCCCGGATCGTGCGGAACTGGCCGTAGCGCAGGCTCAGGGTCTTGTAGTTGGACACCGTGCCGACGATCGCGCGCGGCAGGAGTTTGATGGCGAGGCGCCTGAGCGCCAGGAGCGGACCCCGCATCGCGCCCTCCTCAGACCTGGCGGCCGGCCGCGTCGGCCGGGCCCTTCCGACAAAGATAGGTTTTCAGCGCGACCTCGCCCGGCGCCCCGGGCACCTGGTAGCGCTCGATCAGGTAGGTCTCGACCACGGTCAGGCCGGCCGCGGCCAGCAGGCCGAGCAGCTCGTCCTCGCCGAAGACCAGCTCCACCACGGGGACGCCGTAGGCCGCCTTGGCCAGGGCGACCGTGCGGGCGCCGGGGGCCACGGGCGTGCGGTGGAAGATGCACCAGGCGCGGGCGACGCGGGCGGTCTCGACGATGGCGCGGCGGTAGTCGGGGACGTGCAGGATCAGGCCGGACGAGAAGGCGATGTCGCAGCAGGAGTCGGCGAGGGGGAGGCCCGTCGCCTCGGCGCAGGCGAGGGGGAGCCCCGGGTAGTGGCTGCGGGCCTGGCGGAGCAGGGCCGCCGCGTAGTCGAGGCCGACGTAGCGGACCGGCGCGCCGAGCAGCGCGGGCAGGGCCTCGCTGTAGTAGGCGCTGGCGCAGCCGAGCTCGACGATCAGCGGGCGCGGGACCCCGGTGGCGTGGACGGCCTCGGCGGCCACGCGGAACACCGGCGGCGCGTCGCCGGCGCGCAGCCGGCGCAGCTGGGCCTCCACCAGACGGCGCTGCCGGGCGGGGATGCGCGCGCTCTGCCAGCCGCGCGCGAGGTCCCCGGCCTCCTCGGCCGCGATCGGTCTGTAGCCGTCCGAGACCTCGCCTCGCCCGAGTGCCTCGCGCAGCCGCGCCCGCGCCCGGCCGAGGGCGAAGACGACTGGCGGGGCCGACGGGCGGCGCAGGCCCGCCTCGAGCAGCGCGGCGAGCTCCTCCATACGCTGAGCGTAGGTGTGCTCGCGGAGCGTGCGGGCCTGGCCGGCTGCGGCGATCGCGCGCCGCTCGTCCTCGTGGTCGAGCAGGTAGCGCAGCTGCTCGGCGCACTCCTCGGCGCTGCCGTAGGCGACCACCTCCCGGCCGACCTCGAACAGCTCGCCGAGGTTCGCCTTGCGGTCGGTGAGCAGGCAGGCGCCAACGCCCGTGGCCTCGTAGAGCCGCATATTGTTGGCGAAGGGCCCGGCGACATTGATGTGTCGGTTGAGGGCGACGCGGGCGCCGGCGAGGACGCCGTACATCGCCAGGCCCCATGCCTCGCCCCTGTAGCTCGCGCGGATCGGCGAGGCCGCGTCGAGGCTCTCGACGCCCGCACCCCAGAACGCGACCGGCACATGGCGGGCCACGCCCTCGAGCAGCCTGATGCCGTCGTGGTGGGCCGGGGTGTAGCTGCCGACGAAGGCCGCGTCGGCGCGGGGCGGGTCGTGGGGCAGGCGCGCCAGCACCCGCGGCTCGAAGGCGAGGCGCAGGTAGGTGCTGCGCAGCCCGGCGGCGCGGAAGCGGCTGACGTAGTGCGGGAACGAGCTGACGAGCAGGTCGTAG
>DAOLDO010000706.1:0-3820 GCA_035327325.1 Chloroflexaceae bacterium
GGGGCCCATGGTCTTCCCCTACAGCGAGCCTGCGAGCGAGGCCCTGCCGGCCGCAGAGGCGGGGCTGCTGCTGCGCGCCCCCACGGTGCGGGCGGCCTACCTGAAGCTGATCTGGCACGTGCTGCGCTTCGGGCGGCGCGGCGGCACCCAGCACAGCTCCGACCAGCGCGAGCTGCTCGACGTGCTGACCGTGGTGAGCGACGAGCCGGCCGACCCGGCGCGCTGCTCGCACGCCGAGTGGATGCCCTTCAGCCGGGCCAGCCTGGGCGAGCGCCTGCCCGACGGGCGCTACACGGGCTACCTGGGGCAGTTCCTGCAGGCGGGGCCGGCGGCGGGCGTGAGCTACACCTACGGCTCGCGGCTGCGGGCCTTCGGCGGGGCGCTCGACCAGGTGGCGACCATGGCGGCCGAGCTGCGGGCCGCGGGCGAGAGCCGGCGGGCCGTGGCGGCCCTGTGGAGCCCCGCGGAGGACGCGGGCTCGCCCAACCCGCCGTGCCTGAACCTGGTGCAGGCGCGCCTGCGCGGCGGGCGGCTGCACCTGGCGGCCTACTTCCGCTCGCACGACGTCTACCGGGCCTGGGCGAGCAACGCCTACGGGCTGCGTGCGCTGCAGGGCGAGCTGGCCGGGGCGCTGGGGGCCGAGGCGGGCGAGCTGGCCATCCACTCGCACTCGGCCCACGTCTACGCCCACGATTGGGCCAGGGCCGACGAGCTGCTGGCCCACCACTACAGGGCGGCCGACCCGCGGCTGGTGCGCGACGCGCGCGGCTCGTTCGTGGTCGCCCTCGAGCCGCCCGAGCTGGTGGTGCGCCACTACACGCCAGACGGCGAGCACCTGCAGACCTTTCGTGGCGCGACGGCGCGCGAGCTTGGCGTGCAGCTGGCGCCCTACGTGGGCGAGATGAGCCACGGCCTGTACCTGGGGCAGGAGCTGCAGAAGGCCGAGCTGGCCATGGCCCTGGGCCGGCCGGAAACGTACAGGCAGGACCGGCCCCTTGACATGACCGGTTCCGTGTAGTACACCTGTTCGGGTAGTAGCGCACCACGGAGGCCCCGATGCCGATCAAGGCGGACCGCTGGATCAGGGAGATGGCGCTCGAGCACGGCATGATCGAGCCGTTCGTGGACGGGCAGGTGCGCGAGGGCGTGATCTCCTACGGGCTGACCTCGTACGGCTACGATATGCGGGTGGCCGACGAGTTTAAGGTGTTTACCAATGTCTGGAATGTCGTCGTAGACCCTAAGAACTTCGATCCGCGCTCATTTGTAGACAGGAAAGAAGATCATATTGACATACCACCGAACTCATTTGCGCTCGCGCGCTCAGTTGAGCACTTTAAGATACCGAGGAACGTTTCGTGTATTGTGATTGGAAAATCGACATACGCGCGCGTAGGTGTGATTATTAATGTTACGCCCCTTGAACCTGAATGGTCCGGCTACGTCACGATCGAGATCAGCAACACGACGCCGCTGCCGGCGCGGATCTACGCGAACGAGGGCATCGGCCAGGTGCTGTTCCTGGAGAGCGACGAGCCGTGCGAGGTCTCGTACGCCGACAAGCGGGGCAAGTACCAGGGCCAGCGGGGGATCGTGCTGCCGCGGATTGACCGGGGCGAGTAGGTCTGGTAACGGCGGTGCAGACGGATTGGGGGCAGGCGGGGGTCCTGGCGGCCTCGCGGCTTCGCGAGGACCTCGCCTGTGTCGGGGCGCCCCAGCGTGGGCGCCCGCGTTGGGGCGCCCTTACCCTCGCCTCCCCAGTGTCATGCTCCTACGGCTGGAGGATGGCGAGGGCCTGGGCGACGACCTCGCGCAGCTGGGGGTAGGCGAGGGTGCTGAGGGCGGTGTCCGGGGGGACCCAGGCGGCGACGGCGATGCCCTCGGCTGTGGCGGGGGGGGGGGGGGGGGGGGGGGCGCGGGCGAGGAAGTAGGCGACCTCCTTGCTGCGCCAGACGCCGCGCCGGTAGATCTGGTAGCGCACGCGGGCGAGGGGGCGCTCGAGCACGCAGCTGACGCCCGTCTCCTCGGCGATCTCGCGCAGGGCGGCGGCCTCGTCGCCCTCGCCGGGCTCGAGGTGGCCCTTGGGCAGCGTCCAGGCCATGTGGCGGTCGCGGATCAGCAGCAGGGCGAGGTCGCCGCCGGGGGCGTAGCTGTAGACCACGCCCCCGGCCGCGCGGATCAGGCGCCCGCTCACTGAAGGCCGAAGAGGCGGCTGATGCCGGTCTCGAGGTTGGCGAACCAGACGCCGAAGCCGCTGCCGCTGGCCATCTGGGTCAGGGTCTCGAGGCGTCCGGTGGCCAGCATCACGCCGATGGCGATCATGAGCAGGCCGCCGATCACGCTGACGGTGTGGAAGTAGAACTCGCGGCCGAACAGCCTGACGGCGTAGCCCTTGCCGCTGATCACACTCCAGAAGCGCGAGCCGCGGCCGACCTTGTTGAAGAAAGTGGCGATGAAGATCAGGGGCAGGCCCAGGCCGGCCGCGTAGATAAAGGCGAGCACGGCCCCCTGGAGCACGGCCACGTTGCCCGAGGTGGCGAGCAGGGTCATGAAGCTGCCGAAGAGCGGGCCGGCGCAGGCCGTCCAGCCCAGGGCGAAGGTGGCCCCGTAGAGGTAGGAGCCGAGCAGGGTGGTGCTGGGGCGCTCGTTGATCTGCACGCCGGCGAAGCCCATGCCGAAAATGCCGAGGACGCCGAAGACGATCACCACGATGCCGCCGACCAGCTGCAGAGTGTCCTTGAAGCCGAAGAGCAGCCCGCTCAGGGCGCTGATCGCCCCGCCCAGCAGGGTCAGGGTGGTGGCCAGGCCGAAGAAGAAGGCCAGGCTCATCAGGAAGATACTGCTGCGCCTGGTCTGGAAGGTGACGGCGAAGTAGGCCGGCAGGATGGGCAGCGTGCAGGGCGAGAGGAAGCTGAGCAGGCCGGTCAGGAAGACCGGCACGGCCAGGACCAGGGTGGGCGCCCCGCCGGTCAGGTAGCTCACGTTCTCGCCGCTGTTCAGGCTGAGCACGGCCACGACCAGGGCCAGGGCCCCGATCAGGGCCAGGGCGGCCCAGGCGCGGCGCGACAGGGCGGGACGCGCCTGGGCCTCAACAGGTTGGGTGGACATCGGTTGCCTCTCGTGGTGCCTACAGGCGCCTGCCGCCCCGCCGCGCGGCCAGCAGCTCGGCGTCGGTGATGGGCTGCTCGCCCGCGAAGTGCAGGGTGTCGCTGGGGATGTCGTAGCGGTAGCGCCGCCGCATCCAGCGGCCCATGTCGCTCTGGTAGACCAGGCCGACCTGCCAGACGGGCCCGTTGGCATGGTACTGCTCGTCGGTGATCCAGACAAGGGTGTCGCCCTGGAAGACGGTGCGGAGGCGGGCCTCGCACGCCGCCCTGTACGTCTGATGCTCGCTCGTGGAGATCTGCTCGGTGCTCATGGCAACCCACCCTCGCTTCGGCGGGGCGCACGACGCGGGCGCCCCCGGGCCGCCTCATTATAGCACCGGCCGGCGCCCGCGGCCACGCGGTGACGCGGGGCCCGCGCCACGTCCTGGCACGGAGCTTGCTTTGTCGGGTGGCGCAGGCTCGGGGCGCGGCGCGGGTCGCGCGAGCGAGAGCCGGGCAATGTTTTAAGGAGGATCGCGTGATCAACTTCATCCTTTGGATCCTGTTCGGCGCCCTGGTCGGCTGGCTGGCCAGCCTCGTGATGCGCACGGACGCCCAGCAGGGCGCGCTGCTCAACATCATCGTCGGCATCATCGGCGCCTTCCTCGGCGGCTTCATCTTCAACCTGCTCGGCCTCGGCGGCGGCAACATCAACCAGGGCGACTTCAGCCTGA
>DAOLDO010000707.1:0-1596 GCA_035327325.1 Chloroflexaceae bacterium
ACGCGCTCGCGCAGCCACGCGAGCTCGGCCGCGCGCCCGACCAGGGGCCCGGCGGCTTCGGGGGCTCCGGCAGCGGCGGGCCAGGGGCGCAGCAGGCGGGCGGCGGTCACGGGGCGGCTCTTGCCCTTCAGGTCGAGGGGCGCGAGCGGCTCGCACTCCACGGCGCCAGCGACCGCGCGCCGCGCCGGCTCGCTGGCCAGGATCTCGCCCGGCCCGGCGCGCTGCATCAGCCGGGCCGCCAGGTTGACCTCGTCGCCCAGGACGCCGTAGGCGCGGCAGGCCGCGCCGCCGTAGGCACCCGCCCAGACCGTCCCCTCGCTGATACCGACCCGCAGCGGCCCCAGCGCGGCCAACTCCTCGGGGGGCTGCCGCAGCTCGAGGGCCGCCAGGGCCGCCATGAGGGCGCTGCGCTCGTGGGCCACGGGGGCGCCGAAGATGGCGTAGAAGTAGCTGCCCTTGTCGCCGATGGTCAGCTGGAGCATGTGCCCGCCGTGGCGGTCGAGCGCGCGCTGGGCCCAGCAAACGAAGGCGTCGAGCAGGGCGGGGGCGCCGGGGTCGCCGTCGTAGTCGAGCGAGGCGAAGCTGGCGAAGAGGGCCGCGGCCGGGCGCAGCTCGGGCTGGACGGCCCGGCCCGCCGCGAGCTGCGCGTGGAGGGCGGGGAGCAGCCAGGGGCGCAGCCGCTCCGCAGGGGCGGGGGGCGGCGGGGGCCAGGGCGCGGGCGGCGCCGGGGCCATCAGGCCGCCGACGACGGGGTAGCGGCCGGCCGGGCCCTCGCGCCACTCGAGCACTAGGGCGTCGTCGCCGAGCGCGTCGGCGCACTCGGGGCTCAGCACCACCTCGGCGCGGTGGGCCAGCTGCTCGGCCGCCGCCATGCGCGCCAGGGTGGCGCCGGCCAGCACGTCGATCTGGCGCAGGGCCGGGTCGCCGACCACCAGGCGCCGGGCGGGGCCGCCGGCGACGGCCACCTTCATCGCCAGGTTGACCCGCCCGCCCGTCGGCAGGAGCACCGCGCCGACGCGCGCGAGCGCGCCCTGCATCGCGAGGCCGCATGCGACCGCCCGCCGCGCCGCCGACGCGGCCGGGGGGCCAGGGGCCGCGCCGTGGCGCTCGGGCCGCGCGGCGCCGGCGCCGGCCTCCTGGTCTCCCGGCCTCCCGGCCTCGGGCTCCCCCTCGGCGAACCAGCACGTGAGCGCGTCGCCGCCGAAGCTGACCACGCTGCCGCCGTAGCGGTGGGCCTCGGCCACCAGGGCGTCGAAGACCAGGTTGAGCTGGCGGCTCAGCTCCTCGGCGCCGCGCCTGGGGCCGAGGGCGCGCACCAGGGCCTCGGTCAGCGGCGTGAAGCCGGCCACGTCGGCGAAGAGGGCCGCCCCGCTCGTGTGCTCGGGCAGGCCCTCGCCGCGCGCGAGGGCGTGGCGCCGGTCGATCGGCAGGTAGGCGCCCGGGTCCTCGTGGGCCATGGCCTCCCCCTCGCTGCGTGCCTTCCCGCTATAGGGCCAGGGGAGACGGCGAGTTTAGTCAGACGGTCGGACTTCTCGACCTGACGGCTGGAAGTCTTTCCCTGACGGCCGGCGAGTCGAGCAAGCCGGCTGGAAGTCT
>DAOLDO010000707.1:1696-3820 GCA_035327325.1 Chloroflexaceae bacterium
GGAAGTCTTTACCTGACGCTCCGCGAGTCAAACAAGCCGGCTGGAAGTCTTTCCCCGACGGCCGGCGAGTCGAGCAAGACGGCCGGCGGGCCGGACTCGCGCCTGGTTTGGCGTTGCGGCTCGCCCGTCGCGGCCTCCGGCGGGGGCTGGCGGCGAGGGGAGGCGCGGGCGGCACGGCTACCGGCCCTCCAGCTCGGGGGCGGCGGCCAGCGAGGTCAGCGCGCTGAACAGCCCGTCGAGCGCTTGGGGATCTTTCTCGCGCCCCTCCTGGAGCGCGGCGGCTCCTTTCGCGCTCGGGCGCCGGCATCAGCACGCAGAGCGCGGGCGGCTCCAGCCTGTGCGGGCGGACAGCGGGGGCAGGTTACGGCCACGGGGCGACGCCCGAAGTATAGCATTTGGGCCGTGGGATCGCCAGCCGCCGGGCCGTGTGGCGGCGGCGGTGAAGGTACGGTACACCCTGGTAATGGGCGTCTGCTACTCTGCGCTCGTGGGGCGGCAGCCTCCGACACAGCCCGCGGATCCCTACCGTAGCCTACACTCCACATGAAGGGAGCTGTCTTGTGAGCCCAGCACGTAAGAAACCGGTCCCGCCCGACGTCCTCAAGGCGGACCACGCGACGATCAACGCCCTGAAGGACATCCCCACCTACGCCCCCCACGACCCGGCCTACAGCACCGAGGCGCTGATCGCCCGCCAGGTCAGGCTCGCCGCGTCCGAGCTTCGCTACGGGCGGACGGTCCTGGCCGAGGACGAGGCTCAGCGGCAGCTGATCGAGGACGGCTGGGACCTCCACGACAGCGCCGTCGTCGCGCGGCTCACCGTGAAGGCGCAGTTCGGCCCGGACTCGCCCGAGGTCCACGCCGTCGGCCTGACGCGCAAGTCGGACCGCAAGCGCCCGAGCCGGCGCGCCAAGGCTCCCGTCGCCTAGCCCGATCGCCGCGGGCCGCGGAGCTGCCGCCCGACCTGCCCGCTACGTCTGCCCTGATAGGCTGGGATTGCAGGAGGGCGCCCACGCTGGGGCGCCCTTACGTCTGCCCTGGTGGTGCGGCCCCGCCCCGGCCTACGGCGTCAGCGTGAGCGTGTCGGCCGCCCCCGCGTCCACGGCGGCGGCGCCGAAGCGCATGGGCAGGTACTCGACGCGCTGCCAGGGGCCGAGCAGGTTGTCGTAGCCTGGGCTGAGCGGGTGGCCCGACTGGCCGGTGGTGTGCATGAACTGCGACGCGTCGAGGTCGCCCAGGTCTACGATCTGGCGGTAGGAGGGCACGTTGCGCTGGACGTACAGGTCGTCGCGCTCGGCCGCGGCGACGTTGACCGTGAAGTCGTCGCCGCCGTTTGGCACCTCGCGGCTGAAGGTCGGGCGCAGGGCCGCCACCTGGTCGAAGGGGTTGTGGGGGAAGCGGGCGCTGTGGACGCGGTCCCAGCGCCAGGCCGCGATCTCGCCCGTGCCCTGGGCCTCGGCCATGTGCTCGAGACCGGCGGCCAGGGCTTTGCCGAGCGCCGCGTCGCAGCCCTCGGCGGCGGGCGTGTTGACGTCGTCGCACCAGGCGGCCAGCTCGCCGCCGAGAACGCGGGGCAGCAGGATGGCGTGGTAGTCGGTCTTGAAGGTGTACTCGTCGGCGAAGCCGTCGCGCAGCTCGTCGGCGAAGATCGCCTCGGCCATGGCGTTGTAGTAAGCCTGGTAGACGGCTGCGGCGGCGCTGTCGCCGGTGGTCGCGCCGTCCCAGCCGCGCAGCAGCTCGAGGGCGGCCCGCTCGCGCTCGTCGGCGGGCGCGATCTGCGTGACCAGGGGCAGCAGCTCGCGGGCCTGGAGCGAGACCACGTCGGCCTGCATGGCGGCGAAGCCGGCGACGGTGTGGGGGCCGCCGCCCTCGACCAGCTCGACGATGCGCCGGGCGCGGTAGGGCGCGGCCCAGGCGGTCGAGATCTGGTAGGGGTAGCCGTCCGGCACGGCCTGGTTGTTGGCGGTGACGATGTAGCCGCGCGCCGGGTTGAGCTCGTGGGGGAGGGCCTCGAAGGGCACGTAGCCCAGCCAGTCGCTCTCGCCGGTCCAGCCCTCGGCGGGGGCGGTGCCGTCGCCGCCGGCGCGGATCGGGAGGGCGCCGGGGGCGTAGTAGCCGATGTTG
>DAOLDO010000708.1:0-3812 GCA_035327325.1 Chloroflexaceae bacterium
ATCCGTAGCGGTTCGGACCAAGGACCAAGGACCAACGACCAAGGCCAGGCAGCGATCCGGTTGGTCTTTCGTCTTTGGTCGGCGACTCCGTGCGAATTTCTGGCACAATTTATCTAGTTCTGAGCATGCGAGCATACACAAACGGCGCCGGAGTGTATGGGCGCTGTGCGCTCCTCGGAGGATCTCACGCTGCTGCTCGCCTCTGCACCGCCGCGGGCAGCCAGGTCTCGTGCACGTGAAGCCAGACGAGACCGTTGGGCGTATCGGGCTGGTCGCGGAACACCACCGTGCTGAGCCGCCCCGTGACCGTCCCATCTGCCTGCTGCTGCCACTCCTCGTAGGTGGCGACGGTCAGCCCGCCCTGGGCAACCCGCACTTCCGCGTTCTCGATCCACATGCGCCAGCCGGGTCGGCTGCCGTGGGCAGCCCGTAGCTGGGCGAGCAGCGCCGGCCCTGGGATGCGCTCACCGCCTGGGGTCACGATGACAAACTCGGACGCCTGGGTGTCGGTAAGCCGAGCGTAGGTCTCGTCGGTGGCCGGGAGCGTGCCGCCGAGCCAGCCCTGGAAGAAGTCGTGCAGCTCGACGATCTCTGTGTGCCAGGGCGGGAGCCTCATAGGGCGCCTCCCGAGACATCGGCGGCGTGACGCAACAGGTCCTCGCGTCGCACGCTCTCGAGCGCCGCCTCGTGGGTGGCGGCGAGCACCACCGGCGGCGCAACTCCTGCCTCAAGGGCCTCTTGCCAGCGATCGGCGCACAGACACCAGCGGTCCCCCGGCTTCAGGCCGGGGAAGCCGTACTCGGGGCGCGGGGTGCTCAGGTCGTTGCCCCGCGAGCGGCTGAACGCCAGGAACTCGGCCGTCACCTGGGCGCAGACGACAT
This sequence comes from Chloroflexaceae bacterium, assembly GCA_035327325.1. Classification (GTDB taxonomy): domain Bacteria; phylum Chloroflexota; class Chloroflexia; order Chloroflexales; family Chloroflexaceae; genus CAIWXH01. Next base: position 882 of record DAOLDO010000708.1, read on the forward strand.
GCACTCCAAGGTCTTCTGGGCCGGTGTCGCAACAGCCGGTGCGGTAGAACCCGGTCAGCGGCGCGACGCCGCATGTGGCGAGCGAGCCGCCCAGGACGTTGCGGGCCGTCGGGGCGGTGTGCTTGCCGTTCGTCGTGTACCGTCCATTGGATGTCATCGCGAAGCTCCTTTCAGCCCGCGCGAGCCTCGTTCGGCACGGAGAGCCAAGCGGCTGCTATCATCGTACCATCTAGTAGCGAGACTGGCTGCGCAGGATTCTCCGCGCCCCAGGTAGGGCCGGCGCCGTCCGCCGGCTCAGCCTGTACCGCATCCCGGACGTCAACCATGTGCTGCGCCACCCCCTCGAGGACGGCCGCGCGCGCGCGATCCTCCTCGAGGGGGTGGCGTCCTGAAGCCCGAGCGCTCCGACCACTCCAGCCTTACGGCCGGGCCTGGCCCTCGGCCGGGAGGGTGTCGGCGACGACCGCCATTGCGGGCGGCGCGGGCGTGGGCGCGGCGGCGGGCTCTCCGCAGGAGGCGAGCAGGCGCAGCAAGGCGATGAGGAAGAAAACGCGCACCATCGGGCTGCTCCTTGCGCTAATGGTATGACACTGGAGAGATGAGGGTAAGGGCGCCCCAACGTGGGCGCCCACGCTGGGGCGCTCCCACATGCGTTCACCATCAAGCTCGCTGTGTCGCGCCACTAGAACTCCTCGCGCCCGAAGCGCCAGAGGGCCGCGCCGACGAAGATCGTCGCCCAGAGGGCGCTGGCGGCCAGTGGGATGGGCCAGCCCGCCGGGAGCTCGCCGCCCAGGGCCAGCCCCGGCGCGAGCGAGCGCAGCGGCCAGGGCGTGGCCAGCAGAACCGACTGCGGGAGCAGCATCGGCGCAATGAAGCCGGCGACGACCATGCCGACGCCCACGCCGGCGACGGGGCCGCGCCCGTTGAAGAACGCGCCCAGCATCAGAGTCAGCGCCAGGTAGAACAGGAGGTGGACGGCGAGCACGCCGACTCCCGTCAGCAGCCCGACCGGAGAGGGCGCCTGCCCGGTGAGGAAGATCGCCTCGCCATAGAAGAGCGTCGCCGGCAGCAGCAGGGCCAGCCCGCCGAAGCTCGCCGCGTAGGCGACCAGCCGGGCCAGCACGAAGGCCGAGCGCGAGGCCGGCTTGGCGAGCAGCCAGGCCGCCGTGCCGCGCTGCTTCTCGCCGACGATCACGCCCTGGGCGACGGTCACGATGCCGATTCCGCTGGCGACCGCGCTCACCTGGAGAAAGGCGTCAATGAGCTGGTCGAGGGTCGGCTCCGTCTCGCTCGGGTCGCTGCCGGCGGTCAGCCCGATCAGCAGGATGAGACCGTTCAGCAGGACGATCCAGAGCAGCAGGTGGACGACCCAGCGGCGGGTGCCCCACCAGCGGCGAAGCTCGTTGGCGAGCATGTTGCCCATCCCGCGCAGCCGGCCGTGGCCGGAGATAGACTGGAGCTGCTGCCCCGTCGGCGCTACAGCGTGGGTGACGCTAGCCATGGTTCTCACCTCCCTCGATGAGCTGGAGAAAGACCGACTCCAGGTTTAGCTGCCGGCGCCCGAAGGCGAGCACGCTCGTCTCCGCATTCTCCAGGGCCAGGCGCGGCAGGCGGGCCTCGGCAGCCTCGGGGTCGCCCACCCGCACCAGCAGGGTGGCCAGTTCGGGCCCGGCCAGGCCCGGCGGCGGCTCGCCGTCGCTCACACTGCTCACCCAGGGCTGGGCGGCGATGCGGGCCCGGGCCGCGGCGGCGCCCCCCCGCAGCGTGAGCGTGTAGCTGACGCCGCCGCCGCCGAGCAGTTCGTCGATCGGAGCCTGGGCCACCAGGCGGCCGCGGTTCAGGATCGCCACCCGGTCGCTCACGCGCTGCACGTCCTCCAGAATGTGGGTCGAGTAGAAGATCGTGGTGTGCTCGCGCAGGCGCTCCATCACCTGCAGCACATCGCGTCGGCCCATCGGGTCGAGCGCCGCCGCCGGCTCGTCGAGGATGAGCAGGTCGGGCGCGTGGACCTGGGCCTGAGCGATGCCCAGCCGCTGGCGCTCGCCGCCCGAGAAGCCGCGGATCGGCCGGTCGGCCTTGGCGCTCAGGCCGACCAGGTCGAGGGTCTCGGCGATGCGCTTCTCAAGGGTCCGGGACGGCCCCTTGTAGAAGAAGCGGGCCGCGAAGCGCAGCGTCTCGCGGGCGGTCATATGGTCGTAGTAGCGCGGGTCCTGGGCCAGGTAGCCGACCCGCTCACGGATGCGGACGCTCTCGCGGGTGCTGTCGTGGCCGAAGATGCGGGCGTGGCCGGCGCTGGGGCGGGCCAGGCCGAGCAGCAGCTTGATCGTGGTGCTCTTGCCGGCGCCGTTCGGCCCGAGGAAGCCGACGATCGCGTTGGGCGGCACCTGCAGGTCGAGCGGCTGGAGCACCGTCATGGCCCTGTAAGACTTGGCCAGTCCGTGGGTGCTGATCACCATGTGCGCGGAGGCGCTCATAATGGTTTCCTTTCTTGGAGGGCGCGCGGACCGCGCCCCGCGTAGGGTCATCGTGCGATGCCAGGCATCACGTGAGCGAGCCGATGCCCTGGCCGGCCCGCAGGTTGAGCCGGTCGGCCGCGTCAGTCGGCAGCCTCGCCTGGCGACTCGGGCGCCCCACTGGCGATCGAGATCAGCGGCAGGCCGAGATCGCGGATACGGACGAGCACCCCATGGAGGGCGGCCTGGTCGGGCAGGCGTCCGGCGAGCAACGCCTCGCCCTGGGGCTCGTTACGGATGATCAGCGGGGCGAACCAGTCGGCCCAGTGGCTGGCCAGGTGGCCCCGCACACGGATGATGTAGTAGTCGGACATCGCAGTTCTCCTGGTACCTATCTCTAGTGCGCTTTCAGCGCAGGGTCTCGTGCAGAACCAGCCGACCTTTTCGGGCTTCACCTGCCTGGTGATCGCATCAAGCA
>DAOLDO010000709.1:0-3809 GCA_035327325.1 Chloroflexaceae bacterium
CGATCAGGCGCAGGTCAGGCAGGATCTGCATCAGCAGCATCCGGCAGACGTTCGCCGTCGGCTTGAGCAGCAGGTCGCCGACCGTCTCGTAGCGCTTCGCGCCGGGGGGGAGCTTCTCATTTACCCGGTCGACAATGAGCCGGTGGATGGTCTGCTCGCACAGGTACTCGGTGATCTCGCTGCGGGTGTAGTAGGCGCCGAAGGCCTTCTGGTTGATGTACTTCTCGAAGATGTAGCCCAGGACGGCCGGGTTGATCTCCTTCTGGCTGCTGCTCGGCGAGTCGTCCAGCACCCAGTCGTAGCCCTGGAACAGCGCGAAGATCTGGTCGAAGACCGCGTCGGGTACGGCGATGGCGGGGTTGCGCTGCTCGACCTGGTGCGGCAGGAACAGGCCGCCGTTGAGGTAACGCACCTGGCCAATCAGCGAGACTGCCTCCAGGCTCCGCTCGTCCTCAGGCTTGGCGAAGCCCTCGAAGAAGAGCGTCTGGAGGAAGGTGAAGTAGCGGTCGGTGCCGCGGGCCTTGCTCGTATCCAGCCGCTGCTGGAGGTAGCGGTAGTTCCCGCCGTCGAGAAAGCCGCGGCTCTGCAGGAAGTAGACGAACATCAGCCGGTTCAGCAGCACCGAGGCGTACCAACGCCGCTCGCGCTCGTCGCTCATGCCCTGGATAGCGGCGAGCACGGCGCTGTGGAGCTGCTGGAAATCGCTAAAAAAGCTCTTGGTGACTGGCTCGACGTCGAGGGCCTCGCGGATGCGCCTGATCGCGTCGGTGAGCCGCAGCGCGCCGCTGGGGTCGAGCTCGCCGATGTCGACGAACATCGCGCTGAGCTTGGCGATCAGCAGGTCGCCAGGCTGGCCCTGCACATAGGTGTGGCGGCGCGGGTAGCTCCGGCCACCCTCGCGCTTGACCCAGTACCACAGGCTGCTGGTGCGGTCGGCGTCGAGGAAAATCAGCAAGTGCTCAAGGTGGTACTGCGCCACCTCCGCCTGGATCGCCCGGCGCAGCTCCTCGTCGGGGATGTTGCCGCCGGCGACGGCCACCTCGAAGACCACCACCCCAGCCAGCTCGGCGATCGGCGTGCGGGTGACGCTGACGCCCTGCACCTCCCAGGTTGTTGATGTGAGGCCGCGGGGCGGGCGGTTCCAGCCAAGCTCCTCGACGAAGAGACCGCGCAGGTCGAAGGACTGGAGCTTCTCTCGCGTTCGAGCTACATCGAGCGTCGTCATCGCAGGAACACCTCGGGTACTGTCAGGCGTGGGCGCACTAGCGGGCAAACAGCCCGAGCGAGCAGATGATCTGCGGCTGGCGGGTCTCACTCTCCTCGTGCATCAGGCAGAGCTGGTCGTCGTCGCGCAGGGCGATGACGAGCTGCACCAGCTCCTCGTCGCCAACGCCGCTGCGCAGCGTGCGGTTGAGCTGGTCGACGGCGGCGGCGCGCAGCGGGTAGCGGTAGATCTCCTCGATCGTCCGGTGGACATCCTGCCGGTCGAGCACGGTGCCGCGCACCTGGTCGGCGTAGCGCATCAGCCGGTCGTAGACCCGCCGGCGGGCGCTGGAGGGCCGGCCGAGCCCGCCGCCCACCGAGCGCTCCTCGGTGGCGATCAGCTCGACGCCCTGCTGCACCAGGCTGTGGTGGAGCGGGTTGCGCGGGATGGCCGGCGTGTCCGGGGCACACTCGGCGACTTTGAGGATGGCGAGCTGCGACTCGGTTACGCTGCGGCCGTTGCGGTCGATCCAAGCCAGGGCGTCGCTGCCCTCGGCGGTGCGGACATACAGGAGCACGCCCTCGGGGGCGACGAGCGCGCGCCCCGCGGCCTCGTCGCGGTCGTCGGCGGCGAAGGGCTGGCGCAGCTCACGGGTGGTGTAGACCACCGGCGGCATATCGGGGATGAGCTGCTGGAGCTTCGGGTCGGCGGTGATCGCGTTCTTCCAGATCTGGTAGGCGTAGGAGGCCAGGTCGACCTCGCCGTCGACATCGGCCTCCAGGATGCCCGACTTCTCGGTGAACAGGTCGCGGATGGCCTGGTCGTTGCGGTCGTCCTCGAAGAAGGCCTCGTCGGTGCCGATCACCTCGGCGTTGGCCGCAAGGCGCTGGCGCACCCGGGCGCGCAGCCGGATGATCCGCTCGACCCCGTCGGCGGGCAGGAAGGTGTAGCAGAGGATCTGCTCGGCGAGCTGGCCGATGCGGTCGACGCGGCCGGCACGCTGGATGAGCCGGATAATCGCCCAGGGCAGGTCGTAGTTGACGACGATGTGGGCGTCCTGGAGGTTCTGGCCCTCGCTGAGCACATCGGTGGCGACCAGCACCCGCAGCTCCTGCTCGGGGGCAACCTCACGGCGGTGGCCGTTGCTCTCGGGGGAGAAGCGCCAGGCTAGGCCGGTGGGGTCGTCGGCATCGCCGGTGACGCCGGCCACGGCGCGGCTGCCCAGACGGGGCAGCTGCTCGCTCAGGTACGCGACAGTGTCGGCGAACTGGGTGAAGACCAGTACCTTCTCGCCGGGGTGCGTCTGGGCCAGAAGCTCGGCCAATGCTAGGAGCTTGCGGTCCTGGGCCGGCTCCCAGGTGCCGCAGGACTGGAGCACGCGCAGCAGCTCCTGGGCGTCGCGGCGCAGGTCGCGGGCGAGCGTCTTGACGAACAGCTCGGCGCGCACCCAGGCGAAGCGGCGGCGGTACTGCCCGGCGTAGAGCGCGTAGACCGCGGCGGCCCGGCGCTTGAAGTCGGCCTCGCTCCGCAGCGCGCCGACTGGGGCAGTCTCGGACGCCTCGCCCTGCTCCTCTTCGTCCTCGAACAAGTCGCTGGCGAGCTGGACGGCGTCGACATCGGCATCGAAGGTGCGGCTGTCGAGCAGGCTGGCGTCCTGGGTGCCAATCGGGATGTCTAGGCCGTTTTCGAGCGCGTGGAGGAAGATGTAGTTGCGGAGGGTGTGGCGCTCGATCGACTGGAGAAAGGCCTGGCCGCTGCTCTCCAACCGCTTGAACAGGTTGGTGCGCGAGAAGCCCATCAGCCGCTTGCCGGCCCGTGACAGGTTAGCCAGCACGCGCTTCTCCTCGGGGGTGGCCCGCTTGTCGGCGGTGGTAGCCACATACTCGCCGAGGCCGTAGCGCGGCAGCGACAGCTCGGCGATCGCCTCGATCACACCGGGGGCGTAGAGCCGGGCGTACTGGTCGGCAGGGTCGGCATCGTCGATCGCGAAGGCCAGGGTGCGCGCCACGCGGTCGGGGAAGTAGACCCTGCGGCCGCCCTCGAAGGGCAGGAAGCTCCGGCCGTTGGCCGGGTCGGTCTCGGCGTAGTTGGCCTTGATGAAGCTGCGAGTGCGCCGGACCATGAACAGCCGCATGAGCTCGCGCCAGTCGTCGGCGTGCTCGCTCTGCTCAAAGGCATTGAGCGAGCGCACCGGGAACTGGTAGCGGCGCTCGAACTCGACCTGGCCGAGCTCGCGGATGAGCCGCTCGGGGCGCACGCCGAGGTCGTGGCCGTCCTCCAGGAACAGCCGCAGCTGGCTGGACAGGTCGAGGTAGGTCTTGTTGTAGGGCGTGGCCGAGAGCAGCACGACCTTGCTCTCGTTCTCCCGAATATACTCCTGGATGGCCCGGTAGCGCTTGCCCTCGCGGTTGCGCAGGTTGTGGCTCTCGTCGACGACGACGAGGCGGTAGCGGCGCAGGTTGGGCAGCTCGCGGGTGACCCGGCTGTAGGGCAGGATGCGGGCGCGCAGGCGGTAGCGCTCGCGGTAGTCCTCCCACATGCGCTGGAGGTTTTTCGGGCAGATGATCAGCGTTTCGAGGTCCTGCTCCTCCTCGAAGACGCGCAC
>DAOLDO010000710.1:0-3791 GCA_035327325.1 Chloroflexaceae bacterium
CCTTCGCCCTGAACACCCTGTTCTGGGCGGTGCCGCTGTTCATCACGGCCCTGGCCAAGCTGCTCCTGCCCATCCCGCCAGTGCGGCGCCGGCTCTCGCTGCTGCTCACCGAGATCGCCGAGGGCTGGATCGCGGTGGACAACTGGCTGATGGCGCGGGTCGAGCGCGCCCCCTGGCAGGTGACGGGGCTCGACGGGCTCAGCCGCGACAGCTCCTACCTGGTCTGCTGCAACCATATCTCGTGGGTGGACATCCCCGTGCTCCAGCGGGTCTTCTACAGGCGCATCCCCTTCCTGCGCTTCTTCCTCAAGCAGGAGCTGATCTACGTGCCGGTGCTCGGGCTGGCCTGGTGGGCGCTCGACTTCCCCTTCATGAAGCGCTACTCGCCCCAGGAGTTGCTGCGCGACCCCGCGAAGCGCGGCGTTGACCTGGCGACCACGCGCAGGGCGGTCGAGAAGTTCCGCCAGTCGCCCACGTCGATCCTGAACTTCCTCGAGGGCACGCGCTTCACGCCCGCCAAGCAGCGCGCGCAGCAGTCGCCCTACGCCCACCTGCTGCGCCCCAAGGCCGGCGGCCTGGCCAGTGCCGTCGAGGTGATGGGCGACCAGGTCGCGGCCCTGCTCGACGTGACGATCGTCTACCCGGACGGCCCGGTCGATCTGTGGGGCCTGCTGAGCGGGCGCCTCGGACGCGTGGTCGTCCACGTCGAGCAGCGCCCCATCCCGCCCGAGTGGGTCGGCGCTGACTACGCCGCCGACCCGGCTTTCCGCGCCGCGTTCAAGGGCTGGGTCCAGCAGCTCTGGGCCGAGAAGGACGCCCTGATCGGCCGGCTCCTGGCCGACGCGGGGGCGAAGTGAGGTGACCATGCAGAGCGTGAGCTTCGAGCGGGCCGCGGCGTTCTACGACGCCACCCGCGGGTACGCCCCCGGCACGGCCGAGCGCATCTGCGCGGCGATCGTCGCCCGCACGGGCGCGACGCGCCAGAGCCGCTTCCTCGAGCTTGGCGTCGGCACGGGGCGTATCGCCCTGCCCTTCCTCGCCGCCGGCTACAGCTACGCCGGGGTGGACCTGGCCGCCTCGATGCTCGCCGTGCTGCGCGAGAAAGCCGCCGCGGCGGCCAGCCGGCCCATGCTCGTGCGCGGCGACGTCACCAGGCTGCCCTTCGCCGACGCCAGCTTCGACGTGGCTCTGGGCGTCCACGTGCTGCACCTCGTGGCCGACTGGCGGGCCACCCTGGCCGAGGCCCGCCGCGTCCTGCGCCCCCGCGCCCACCTGCTGCTCGCCGGCGACGTGCGCTCCGAAGATGAGCCGCGGGCCGACCTGGTCGGCCTGCCGCCGCCGGCCCAGGCCCGGCACGTCTGGCGTGCCGCCCTCGCCGGGCTCGGCCTGAGCGGCCACGAGGGCCAGCCCGGGGCCACCAGGCTCGGCGACCCCGCCGTGTCCGAGGCCCTGGCCGCCCTCGGCGCCACGGTCGAGGCGGTGGATCTGGCCGAGTACGAGCGGCTGCCCATGTCGGCGCGCGAGGTGGTGCGCGGCTACAGCGAGCGCATCTACAGCTCCGACTGGGCCCGGCCGGACGACCTGCACGGCGCCGCGGTGGCCCGCGTCGAGCGCTGGCTGGCCGAGGAGTGCGCCGACCCCGACACGCCCCACGCGGTCAGGGGGCGCTTCACCGGCCTCCTCGCCACCTGGGGCTGAAGCAGCCGCTCGACCGGTCGCGGGAAGAGAGGCCAGAGGTTTTGACCACGAAGGTCACGAAGCGCGCGAAGGGTTTGAGCACGCCTGGTGCCCATGCGGCACGCAGGCGCCACGCGAGAGGCTCGGACAGATTTGACATGGCACAGACTCGCTTGGACCTTCGTGGCCTTCGTGCGCTTCGTGGTACCATCCACCAGCCTTCTTAGCCGGTCAACATCTGCATGGCCGACCTGACCCTGACCGACGTCGCGCGCACCTATCCCGGCCAGGCGGCGCCCGCCGTGGACGGCGTGAGCTTCGGCGTGGCCGTGGGCGAGCTGTTCGCGCTGCTGGGACCGTCGGGCAGCGGCAAGTCAACCGTGCTCAAGCTGATCGCGGGGATCGAGGCGCCCGACCGGGGTGAGCTGGCCCTCGGCGGGGCCAGCCTGCTTGGCACGCCGGCCCACAGGCGCGGCGCCGCGCTGATGTTCCAGCGCGCCTACCTCTTCCCCTACCTGAGCGTTGCCGAGAATATCGCCTTCGGGCCGCGCATGCGCGGCGTGGCCCGGGCGGCCCGGCTGGCGGAGGCCGAGGCCCTGCTCGAGCTGGTGGGCCTGCCCGGCTGCGGCGGACGGCGCCCCGCGGCTCTCTCGGGGGGCGAGCAGCAGCGCGTCGCCCTGGCCCGGGCCCTGGCGTCGCGCCCGCGGCTGCTGCTGCTCGACGAGCCCTTCAGCAGCCTCGACCCCGAGGTGCGCCAGGGGCTCCAGGAGGCCGTGCGGCGCCTCCAGCGCGAGGCCCGGCTGACCACTGTGCTGGTCACCCACGACCTGGGCGAGGCCGTGGCGATGGCCGACGCCATGGGCATTATGAGCGCCGGCCGCCTGATCGCCCAGGGTGCCCCACGCGCGTTGTACGAGCGCCCGCCGAGCCGCGTCGCGGCGCGCTTCGTCGGGGTAAGCGCGTTTCTGGAGGGCCGCATCGAGGGCGGCACGCTGCACACGCCTGGCGGGCCCCTGACCGTCACCGCGGCGGGCGGGCCCCGGGCAGCGACGTTCGCGATCAGGCCCGAGCGGGTGCGGCTTGCCGAGGGCCCGGGGCCGAGCAGCCTGGCCGCCACCGTCGCCGGGCTGACCTACCGCGGCGCCCACACCGAGCTCGAGCTCGACCTGGGCTTCACGGCCCTGCGCGCCCGCCTCGCCGACCTGCCGGCCGGCCTCGCGCCGGGGGCGCGAGTCTTCGCGCTGCTGCCGGCGGAGGACCTGTTCGAGCTGCGCGACTGACCGGCGCGTGTGACACTCCCTGACACAGCGGCGGGCTACAATGGGCGCATAAGAACGAACGTTCGAAGCGCCCCCGCCCAGGGTCAGAAGGAGGCCGCCCGATGCTGAGCCAGGACGTTCACGCCGCCCTCGACGGTCTGCACGGCTACGTCCGCCACCACGTGGCCGCCGGCTACCTCACGGCCGACGAGATCGCCCGCTACGCCTGCGAAGTCTTCGCCGACGAGCTCGACCAGGCCGTGCTGCGCCACCACGCGGCCCGCTACACGCGCGAGGCCGTGGCCGAGCACCGGGCCGAACAGGCCGCCTGGCCGCCCGTGACCGACAACGACCGGCTCGACGCCGCCTTCGCGGCCCTGGAGCGGGCGGGCATCGTATGCCGCCAGAACTTCAGCTGCTGCGGCACCTGCGGCGCCGCCGAGATCTGGGAGGAGCTGGCGGCCGTCGAGGAGGCCGGGGCGCCCGCCCTCGGCTACGCCTTCTTCCACCTCCAGGACACCGAGGCCGCCGTGGCGGGCGACGGCCTCTACCTGAGCTACGGCGCGGTCGCCGAGGGGGCGGCGGCGGCCGAGGCTGTGGGCCGCGCCGTGGTCGAGGCCCTCGAGGCCAAGGGCCTCACCAGCGTGTGGGACGGGCACTGGTCGCGCCGGATCTTCGTGCAGCTCGACTGGCGGCGCCGCCTTGCCGGCGGGTAGCGCGGGGCCGGGCCGTTCCCCGAGTACACGGCGGCTGAAGTCCCTCGCCGGTTTCGAACCTCACCCCTCTGCCCCCTCTCCGCAGCGGAGAGGGGGTGCCGCGCAGCGGCGGGGGTGAGGTATGCGGTGTCGCCAGCAG
>DAOLDO010000711.1:0-3786 GCA_035327325.1 Chloroflexaceae bacterium
GAGCATGCTCTCGCCGGTGGCCTCGTGGGTGAGGGCCAGGCCGCCCTCGCTGATCATCTCGGTGACGGCGGGCCCGATCATGTGGAGGCCGAGGATCTCGTCGTACTGGCGGTCGGCCACGATCTTGATGAAGCCGAAGCGGTTCTGGCCGAGCACGCGGGCCTTGCCGTTGGCCGAGAAGGGGAACTTGCCGACCTTGACGTCGTAACCCTGCTCCTTGGCCTTCGCCTCGGTCAGGCCGACGCTGGCCACCTGGGGGTTGCAGTAGGTGCAGGCGGCGATCTTGCCGTAGTCAATCGGCGTCACGTGGATGCCGGCGATGTGCTCGACGGCGAGGATGCCCTCGGCCGAGGCCTTGTGAGCGAGCCAGGGCGCCGCGGCCACGCAGTCGCCGATGGCGTAGACCCCGTCTGCGGCGCGCATGTGGCCGTCGGTCTCGATGAAGCCCTTCTGGTTGAGCTTGAGGCCGGCGTCCTCGAGGCCGATCTCGGCGGTGTTGGGCGCGATGCCGATCGCGACCAGCAGCTTGTCCACCGCGACCTGCTGGCTCTTGCCGTCGGCGCCGGCCACGGTGACCACGACCTTTTCGCCGCCAACGTCAATGCCCTCGACCTTGGCCCCGGCCATGGTCTTGATCCCGCGGCGCTGCAGGGCCTTGTTGAGCTCGGCGGAGACCTCCTCGTCCTCGTTGGGGACGATGCGGGGGAGGGCCTCGACCACGGTCACCTCGGAGCCGAAAGCGCGCATCATCGAGGCGAACTCGATGCCGATGGCGCCCGCGCCGATGGCGAGGAAGCTCTTGGGCACCTCGGTGAGGCGCAGGGCGTCGGTGGAGGAGAGGACGCGCTGGCCGTCGAAGTCGAGGTTGGGGAAGGGGCGCGGGCGGGCGCCGGTGGCCACGATGATCTGCTTGGCGGCCAGGGTGCGCTCGCCCCCGTCGCTCAGCTTGACGTGGACCTGGCCGCGGCCGGCGAGGCGGCCCCAGCCGCTGACCACCTCGATCTTGTTCTTCTTCATCAGGAAGTTGACGCCGTCGGTGCTGGCCTTGACCACGGCGTCCTTGTGCTTCATGGCGCCGGCGAGGTCGAATGAGACGCCCTCGACGTTGACCCCGAAGCGCTTGCCCTCCTTCACCTCATCGAGCAGGTCGGCGCTGTGCAGCAGGGCCTTGGTAGGGATGCAGCCGATGTTGAGGCAGACGCCGCCGAGGGGGCCGCTCTCGACGATGGCCGTCCGCAGGCCGAGCTGGCCCGCGCGCACCGCCGCCACGTAGCCGCCGGGGCCCGAGCCGATAATCACCACATCGTACGCGCTCTCGCTCACGCTGCGACCTTTCTAACTTTCTTCGTGCGATGATGCACGATGGCCGCGCTCATTATACCGCGTCGTTGCCCGCCCCTGCCGCCGGGATCGGCCCAATGGCCGACTTGCGGCGCGCCGCGGGCGGGTGTATGCTTGCTGCAAGTAAGCACTTGCACGCAGGTGAGACCATGAGCGACCGAAAGGGCCCCGCACAGACAAGCGGCGACACGACGCGCGAGCGCATCCTGCGGGCCGCCGAGGCCCTCTTCGCCGAGCGGGGCTACGCCCGGGCCAGCACGCGCGCGATCGCCGAGCGCGCCCAGGTCAACGAGGTGACCCTGTTCCGCCTGTTCGGCGCCAAGCTCGGGCTGCTGCGGGCCGTGGCCGAGGGAGCGGGCGCCGGGGGTCTGCGCGCCCTGGACGACGGGGCCCTCACCGGCGACTACAGGGCCGACCTGGTGCGGCTGGGGCACGACGAGGTGGCGAACATGCTGCGCCGGCAGAGCGCCGTGCGGCTGCTCGTCTGTGAGGCCGCGCAGGACCCGGAGCTCCATGCGATCGTCGTGGACGGCTCGCGCCGGAACCAGGAGCGGTTGGCCGCCTACTTCCGCGGCCAGATCGCCGCGGGCGCCGTGCGGCCCGGGCTCGACCCCGAGCTGCTGGCCCACGCCTTCTTCAGCCTCACCTCATCCTTCGTGATGCAGCGGATCCTGCTGGGCGACGCCGCGCCAGAGCTGCCCGTCGAGGCCCTGGTCGCCCAGCTGGTCGAGATCTTTGTGCGCGGCACGGAAAGAGGCAACCCCTTATGACAACCACGAGCAGAGTCACCCCACTGAGGATCGTCGGCAGGATCGCCCTGGGGCTCGCGGCCATCGCGGGGCTGGGGTGGGCCGGCCTGGCGATCAGGCCCGCCCCGTTCCCGCCCTACGGCCGCCACGGCGCGGTCGAGACCACGCCGCTGCCGGGGGGGCTGCCGGCGCCGGTGGAGCGCTTCTACAGGCAGATCTACGGCGACCGCATCCCCGTGCTCAGGTCGGCGGTGATCACGGGGCGGGCAACCATGCGCATCGGCGGCGTGACCATGCCGGCGCGGCTGCGCTTCACCCACGAGGCGGGCCGGGGCTACAGGCACTACATCGAGGCGACGGTCTTCGGGCTGCCCCTGATGAAGGTCAACGAGTCGTACCTCGACGGCCACGAGCTGATGGAGCTGCCCTTCGGCAGCTTCGAGGGCCCGACCTACGACCAGGCGGGCAACCTGGGCATGTGGGCCGAGATGCTCGCCTGGCTGCCGGCCTCGCTGCTCACCGACCAGCGGGTGCGCTGGGAGGCGGTGGACGACACGACGGCGTGGCTGATCGTCCCCTTCGGCGCGGCCGAGGAGCGCTTCCTGCTCCGCTTCGACCCGGAAACGGGCATGCTGCGCCTGGCCGAGTCGATGCGCCACAAGGCCGAGGGGCCGGTCAAGACCCTGTGGGTGAACGAGGCCCGGGCCTACGGCGAGGTGGGCGGCTACACGGTCATGACCGAGAGCGCGCTGACCTGGCAGGACGACGGCGTGCCCTGGGCCGTCTTCGCCGTCGAGGAGGTGGTCTACAACGCCGACGTGACGGCGTACGTGCGGGCGAAGGGGCTGTAGCGCTCACCACCGAGCGTGAGCGCGGACTCAGGTCGCGCCGCGGCGAGCGGGCCCCTGGTGCGCTCTCGGCGGAGGATCGTGGTGTCGGCCAGGGGCAATACCTTTCGGATAAGCCGCTCCAACGCCGGCCTTTGCCCCTTCACCCCCGCCCCTCATGGGGAGCCGGGGGTCCGCCACAGAACGCCTTCGACGCCCCCGCACCCGCTCAGGGAGAGGGGGCAGGGGGGTGAGGGCTGGGCGGCGCAAGACAGTAAAGCGCCTACGAACCGTGCCTAAAGAGCTGAGGCGACGCAAGGCCATCACCGCGCGCTCAATCTCCTGTCGGGGCGGCGGCCGTGGCCGCCTCGGGGGCGAGGCGCTGGCGACCGGGCAGGGTGAGGGCGAGCAGGGCGGCGGGCAGGCTGAGCACGGTCACCCAGACCATCACCGTCTGCAGGCCGAGGCTGTCGGCGGCCTGGCCGGCGAACCAGGTGCCGACGGCGCCGCTGGCGAAGGTGAAGCCGAGGATGAGGCCGGCGGCGAAGCCTTGCTTGACCGGCAGCAGGCGCTGGGCATGGACGACGAGCACGCTGTGCTGCCCGCCGATCAGGAAGCCGGCTGCGGCGCAGGCCACGAAGGCGAGCCAGACCGACGGGGTGAGCAGGCAGGCCAGGGCCACGGGCAGGCCGAGCAGGAGCGGCCAGAAGACGGCCGCGCGCATGCCGAAGCGGTCGGCGATATTGCCGGTGACCACCTGGCCGACGGCGCCCGCGGCCATGAAGACGCCGGCGATCAGCCCGAAGAGGGCCGGGGCCCAGCCGCGGCTCTGGAAGAGCTGGGGCAGGTAGGCCTGCCACACGGCCTGG
>DAOLDO010000712.1:0-3783 GCA_035327325.1 Chloroflexaceae bacterium
GCGGGGGCGGCGCGCAGACGATCAGGCTCGACGAGGAGGCCGAGACGGCGCCGGAGGGCGCCCCGGAGCCGGAGGCCGACCCGGGGCCGAAGGCCGCCGAAAGGCCCGCCGCCGACGGGCCACCCGAGGGGCCAGGGGACGAGGGGCAGGGCCAGAGGAGCAGACCGCCCGCCACAGAGGCGCTGACGCGGCTAGTCGTCGGGGCGGCCCTGCTGGGACTCGACGGCCTGGAGGCCCGCTCGGAGGGTTGGGCGGCGGCGGCGAGGATCGAGCGACGTCAGCAGGCCCCCGCTGCCGCCGAGGGCGAGATCGGCTCGGGGCGCTTTCGCCACGCCCTGGTCGGCTGGGTCTTCGAGACCGAAGAGCGGCTGCGTCCGCGGGGCAACCCGATCAGCTGGCTGCGGGCCGTGGTCAGCTACAGCTTCGGGACCGTCTTCGCCGTGGCCTTCGACCTGCTGCCCCTCCCCCGCCTGCGCCGCGGCAGGGGCACCCTCGCCGAGCCGACGGCGGAGGAGACGCGGCGCTGGGCAGCCCGCGGGCAGGTCGAGGAGGAGCGGAGCCGGCGCTTCGCCAGGGCGGCCCTCGAGGACATGCTGGACGGCCTGATCCTCTACCTGGCCCGGCGCCCGGCCGTGGGGCGAGCCCTGGTCGAGGTGACGCGCTCGCCGGCGATGGACGACGCGGTGCGGCAGATCCTGGCCGGGCCGGCGGTCGAGCAGGCGATCAGGCAGGTCGCCCAGAGCCCCGCGATTGACGAGGTGGTGGCCAGCGTTGCCAAGAGCCCAGCCCTCGACGACGCCGTGGCCCGGGTCGCCCAGAGCCCCGCAATTGACGAGGTGGTGGCCCGCGTCGCCAAGAGCCCAGCCCTCGACGGGGCGGTCAGCCAGATCGTGCGCACGCCTGCGATGGAGGACGCGGTCACCTACCTGGTGGGCACCAGAGCGATGAACGACGCGATTGACACCCTGGCGAAGTCGCCCGCCCTGGTTGACCTGGTGACCACCCAGAGCACCTCGGTGGCGGCCGAGATTCTCGAGGAGGTGCGCGAGCGGGGGGTGAGCGCCGACAAGCTGATCGAGGGGCTGGCGCGCCGGCTGCTGCGCCGTCCGCCGCGCTCGACGCTGCCCCTGGAGGCCCGCGGCCTGCTGGTGGTGGAGCACGAGGACGGGCCGGAGCCCGCAGATGGAGGCATGCCGTGACAACCGACTACTCCCAGGAGGCCGTGCGGCGGGTGCCGCGCAAGCGGGGTGGGCCGCGCTTCGCCAGCTACGCCGGCTTCGTCTCGCGGACGGTGGCGATGGTGGTTGACCTGCTCATCCTCGGCGCGATCTGGGTGACGGGGGGCATCGCGGCCGACTTCATCATGCGGACCTCGGGGCTCAGCCAGATCATCACCCTGCTGGAGGGCGCGGTCGGCTGGATCACGCCGCTGCAGCAGGTGGTGCTGAGCGCCGGCTTCAGCCTGGTCGTCCTGCTGGCCCTGGGCCTGTTCTACTTCACCTTCTTCTACACCTTCGGCGGGGCCACGCCGGGCAAGTACCTGATGGGGCTGCGGGTGGTGCGCAGCGACGGCCACGCGCTGAGCGGAGCCCAGGCGGCCCTGCGGACGGTGGCCTACGCCGCCTCGTCGCTGCCGGTCTACGCCGGCTTCCTCAACGTGCTCCTGGACGACAGGCGCCGCGCCTACCACGACCTGCTCACGCGCACGGCGGTGGTCCACACGTGGCGGGCCCGGCCGGACGAGACCTTCCTGCGCAAGGCGATCGAGCAGGTGGACCGGCGGTCCTCGTAGGCCGGGGCGACGCGAAACGTGGGAGGGCAGGCCCTCCCACGTTCCACAGGCGGCCACCGCGGCTAGCGCCGGCGGGCCCTGGCGATCAGCAGGAGGCCGCCGGCGATGAGGGCGAGGGGCCAGGCGTAGGCCAGGATCTGGAGGGTCGAGCCGAGGGCCGCCGCGCCGGCCTCGCCCATGAGCAGGGCGCCGCCGATCAGGGCGAGGATGCCGCCGGGGATGAGGGCCCAGGACTGGGGCCGGCGGGTGAAGAGGCGGGTAAGCAGGTAGATACTGGCCCAGCCGAGGGCGAAGGCGAGGAGGAACAGCCCGCCCTCGGCGCTGTCGCCGGCCACCAGGCCGCGCTCGAGCAGCAGGGCGCCGAGGCCGATGCCGCCGACGATGCCGCCGGGGATGAACCAGCCGGCGCCCCGGGTGAGCAGGCCGGCGGCGACGAAGCCGAGGCTGATCAGGATCAGGAGCCAGGACCCGAGCGTGAAGAGCTGGCCGACGAGGAGGAGCAGGCCGGCGAAGAGCATCACGGCGCCGCCGACCAGGTGGTCATTGTAGCGTTTGCGGGCCGTCTCCTCGGTGATCGCGGGTGTCTCGTAGGTGCTGGCGCTCATCGTAGCCTCCATGTGTGTGTTTGCTGTTCCTGATGACAGGATACGGCGCGCCGGCCCGCGGGGACAGTGCAGGAGGGCAGAGGAGAGGATAGAGATCCGCGGCGGGCGGGGGATGACCTTCGATAGAGGGCGGGGCCTAGAGAAGGCCGAGGGCCTGGCCCTTGAGCACGGCCTGGGTGCGGTCGCGGACGCCGAGCTTGGCGAGCAGGCTGGAGACGTGGTTCTTGACGGTGCCCTCGGTGATCACCAGGCGCTCGGCGATCTCGCGGTTGGAGAGGCCGGCGGCGAGGGCGCGCAGGACCTCGGCCTCGCGCTCGGTGAGGGGTTCGGCCAGGGCGGCGGGGGCGGCGGGGGCCTGGGGCGCGGGCAGGCCGGCGGCGAGGCGCGAGAACTCGGCCACGACCTTGCGGGCGATGCTGGGCTGGATGAGGGCGGCGCCGGCGGCCACGGCGCGCACGGCGGCCACGATCTCGTCGCTGCTGGTGTCCTTGAGCATGTAGCCGCGCGCGCCCGCCTTGAGGCCCTCGAACACGTACTCGTCGTCGTCGAAGGTCGTCAGGATGATCACGCCGAGGCCGGGGTGGCGGCTCAGGAGCTCGCGCGTGGCGGCCACGCCGTCGAGCTCGGGCATGCGCACGTCCATCAGCACCACGTCGGGGCGCGCGGCCTCGGCGGCGGCGATGGCCTCGCGCCCATTCGCGGCGGTGGCGACCACCCGCAGATCGTCCTCGAGCTCGAGCAGCGTCTTGATGCCCTGGCGAACGAGGGTCTGGTCGTCCACGAGGAGAATGCGGATCATGAGCTGGCCTCATCTGGCGCGGCGGGGACCTCGAGCTCGAGCAAAAAGCCGCCTCCGGGCCGGGGACCGGCGGCGAAGCGCCCGCCGAGCTGCTCGGCGCGCTCGCGCAGGCCGGCCAGGCCGAAGCCGCCCCCGAAGGAGAGGGCGGCGCCGGCGCCGTCGTCGGCCACGGCGAGGGTGGCCGCGGCGGGGGGGAAGACGAGGCTCACGTGGACGGAGCCGGCCGCGGCGTGGCGCTGGGCGTTGGTCAGCCCCTCCTGGGCGGCCCTGAAGAGGGTCTGGGCGGCGGCGGGCGAGAGGGGCACGGGGCTGCCGGCGACCTCGAGGGTGGCGACGAGGTCGGCGCGGCGCTGGAAATCGCCCACCAGAGTCGCGAGGGCCTCGGGGAGGCCACGGCCGTCGCGGGGGGTGCGGCGCATGGCGGCAACGCTCTGGCGGACCTCGTCGAGGGCGGCCTGGGCCACCTCGCGGCTGGTGGCGACGGCGGCGGCAGCCCGGGCGGGGTCGCGCTCGAGCAGGCGGGCGGCGGCCTGGAGCTGCACGTTGAGGGCGGTGAGGTGGTGGCCGAGCCCGTCGTGGATGTCGCG
>DAOLDO010000713.1:0-3776 GCA_035327325.1 Chloroflexaceae bacterium
CCCCCGCCACAGGGGTCTACGACGTGGTGATCTCCGGCCCCGACGGGCTGAACAGCGACCGCGAGCTCGGGCCCTCCGGCCGCATCGAGTCGCTCGCCGCCGACTACAGCGCCGACCAGGCCACCTCGGTCACGGCGTGGGAGATCATGGTCGCCGGCGACCCCGCCGCGACCTTCGCCGCCGAGCGGGGGGGGCGCGTGTTCGCTAACTATGTGGCCCTGATCACCGGCGGCAACGGCCGCCCGATCTTCAACAGCGTCTACGTGGTCACCCGCGACGGCTTCATCTACGAGATCGTCACGCGGGGCGCCGACCCCTACGGCTTCATCTTCTACTCGAACAGCGAGGGCTTCCTCGACACCGACGACACTCCGCTCTACCGCAACGTCATGTCGCGCCCCGACATCCCCGAGCAGGACCAGAACCAGCTCGTCCGGCTGCAGGGCGACGTGACCGTGGCCCCCCCCGAGCACCCGATCTTCCTCCAGCAGCCCGCCCCCGAGGCCCTGACCTACCTTGGCATCCCCCTCGAGCCCCTGACGCCCGTGATCCGCGACCTGCGCTTCACGGGGCCCACGGGCAGGCCGGTCACGGGCGTGGGGCTGGGCGGCAGCTTCAGCTTCGAGCTGCTGGCCGGCGGCGGGATCTTCTACATCGTGGTCAGCCGCGACGGGCAGAACTTCGACCCGACCCTGCCGGAGAACCGGGTGCTCTACGGGCGGGCGAGCCAGCTCGGCACTCAGACGATCCCGTGGGACGGCACCGACAACGAGGGCCGCCCCTTCCCCGAGGGCAACGTCTACCGGGCCGCCATGGCCGTGCAGGGCGGCGAGGTCCACTTCCCCTCGCTCGACATGGAGAACAACCGCGAGGGCTCAGTGGTGGAGCTGCTCAACCCGCCGGCCGGGGTCTGCCCGCCCTTCGAGGGCGGCTGCTACGCGAGCTTCTACGACGACCGCGGCTACAGGACCGCGGGCGGCACCCTGGTGGGCACCTCCGTCAACGGCCCCCTCTGCCCCGGCAACGTCGGCAACCCGCCCCCCATCCTCAGCAGCGACCCGCTGCGCGGCTACGACAGCCGCACCACCCAGCGGGGCTGGGGCTTCGCGCAGGGCGGCAACCCGCCCCAGATCTGCGACCCCGCCGGCGGCTTCGGCGACAAGAAGGGCCTCGACCGCTGGGCCTACTACCCCTCCAACCGCCTCGAGGCCCCCCTCGAGATCGTCGCCGACCCCACGGCCGTGACCCTGACCGAGTTCCGCGCCACCCACACCGGCCAGGGCGTGCTGGTCAGCTGGGCCACCGGCGTCGAGATCGGGACGCGCGGCTTCTACCTGTACCGCTCGGCTACCGGCGCGCGGGCCGACGCCGCGCGCGTCACCCCCGCCCTGATCCCCGCCACCGGCTCGCCGGCGGGGGGCGACCGCTACAGCTGGCGCGACGCGGGGGCCGACCCGGCGACCGCCTACACCTACTGGCTGGTCGAACTCGAGACGGGCGGGCGGCGCGTCGAGTACCCGCCCACCCAGGCCCTGCCCCTGGCCCAGGCCCAGGGCGGGGCGGTGTTCCTGCCCCTGGTTGTGCGGTAGTGTATAGTAGAGGGGCGCGGCTCGCCGCGGAGTCCTGACAACCGAATAGAGAACCCTGGCACTCAAGTTGCTCTCACCTGGCGGGTTAGCCGTCTACTGACTGCCTTAGGAGCAGATGTGACCAGCATGAACGTCCTTCTCCCCGGTGCGCCCTATCCCCTCGGGGCCACCTGGGACGGCGCCGGCGTGAACTTCGCCCTGTTCTCGGAGCACGCCACGGCCGTCGAGCTCTGCCTGTTCGAGACGCCCGACTCGCCGCGCGAGGCCGTGCGCATCCCCATCGCCAACCAGACCGACCAGGTCTGGCATGTTTACGTGCGCGGCCTCCAGCCGGGCCAGCTCTACGGCTACAGGGTCTACGGGCCCTACGCGCCGCAGGAGGGCCACCGCTTCAACCCCCACAAGCTGCTGATCGACCCCTACGCCAAGGCCCTCAGCCGGATGACCCGCTGGGACGACGCGACCCACGGCTACACCATCGGCCACGCCGACGAGGACCTGTCGTTCGACGAGCGGGACAGCGCCCCCTTCGCGCCGCGCTGCGTGGTGATTGACCCGACCTTCGACTGGGGCGGCGACCGCCACCCGAACATCCCGCTGCACGACAGCATCATCTACGAGGCCCACGTCAAGGGCCTGACCATGCTGCACCCCGAGGTGCCCGACGAGCACCGCGGCACCTACCTCGGCATCGCCCACCCGGCGACCATCAGCTACCTGCAGGAGCTGGGCATTACCGCGATCGAGCTGCTGCCGGTGCAGCACTTCACCAACGACCGCTACCTGGTCGAGAAGGGGCTGAACAACTACTGGGGCTACAACACGCTCAACTTCTTCTCGCCGGCCATCCAGTACAGCCGCTGCGAGCACCCGGGCGACCAGGTCAAAGAGTTCAAGCAGATGGTCAAGGCCCTCCATGCGGCCGGCATCGAGGTCATCCTCGACGTGGTCTATAACCACACGGCCGAGGGCAACCACCTTGGCCCGACCCTGAGCTTCCGCGGCATTGACAACGCCGCCTACTACCGCCTGGTGTCAGACAACCAGCGCTACTACATGGACTACACCGGCACCGGCAACACGCTCAACATGGTCCACCCGCGCGCCCTGCAGCTGGTGATGGACAGCCTGCGCTACTGGGTGAGCGAGATGCGCGTGGACGGCTTCCGCTTCGACCTGGCCGCGGCCCTGATGCGCGGTCTCTACGAGGGCGGCCAGCTCTCGTCCTTCCTCGACGTCATCCACCAGGACCCGCTGCTCTCGCAGGTGAAGCTGATCGCCGAGCCCTGGGACATCGGGCCCGGCGGCTACCAGGTGGGCAACTTCCCGGTGCTGTGGGCCGAGTGGAACGGCAAGTACCGCGACACCGTGCGCCGCTTCTGGAAGGGCGACGAGGCCCAGGTGGCCGAGCTGGCCTACAGGCTCTCGGGCTCGTCTGACCTTTACCAGCAGAGCGGGCGTAACCCCCACGCCTCGATCAACTTCATCACCGCCCACGACGGCTTCACCCTGCGCGACCTGGTGAGCTACAACGAGAAGCATAACGAGGCCAACGGCGAGGGCAACAACGACGGCGAGAGCCACAACAACTCGTGGAACATGGGCGTCGAGGGCGAGACCGACGACGCCGAGATCAACGCGCAGCGCCTCAAGCAGCAGCGCAACCTCATGGCCACCTTGCTGCTCTCGCAGGGCGTGCCGATGATCCTGCACGGCGACGAGCGGGGCCGCACCCAGGGCGGCAACAACAACGCCTACGCCCAGGACAACGAGATCTCGTGGATGGGGTGGGAGCTGGACGAGGACCGGCGGGCCATGCTCGAGTGGACGCGCCACCTGATCGCCTTCCGCAAGGCCCACCCGGTGCTGCACCGCGGCACCTTCTTCCAGGGCCGCGAGATCCACGGCGAGGAGGTCAAGGACATCGAGTGGTACCGGCCCGACGGCGCCCTGATGGAGGACGGCGAGTGGAGCGACGGCCGGGTGCGCTGTCTGGGCATGCTGCTCAACGGGCAGCTCATGAACGAGCAGACCCGCGAGGGCCGGGTGATCCGCGACGACGTGCTGCTGGTGCTGATCAACGCCTACCACGAGGAGATCCCCTTCACGCTGCCAGGCGCGGAGGGCGGCCCTGAGTGGCACGTGGCCCTCGACACGGCCCGCCCCGACGGGCCGATGCCCGCGCCG
>DAOLDO010000714.1:0-3766 GCA_035327325.1 Chloroflexaceae bacterium
CCTTGCGCAGGTCAACGCCGGGCTCCTCGGCGATGCGGCGGGGGACGGGCGAGGCGACCACGCGGCCGTTGTCGTCGCCCTGGGGCTCGGGGGGGGCGCCCTCGGCGGTGGCGGCGGCGGCGGGATAGCCGTAGCCGGCGGCCGTGCCGGCCGTCGCCGAGGGGTTGGGGCCGCCGGCCGAGCCCTCGTCGCCGCCGGGCACGCCGGCGCCATCGCGGCCCTGGGCGGGAGGCTGGGCATCGCCCTGGGCGCCCTCGACGCGGGCGTTGGCCTGGGCGCCGCCCTCCTCGGTGGGCGCCTGGGTGGCGCCCTGCTGGGGCGGGGCCTGGGCGGGGGCGGCCTCCTCGACCGCGCCGTCGCCGATCATGGCAATCACCTCGCCGATCGGCACGGTCTGGCCCTCGGGGATGATGATCTTCTGGAGGGTGCCGCTCTCGAACGACTCGAGCTCCATGGTCGCCTTGTCGGTCTCGATCTCGGCGATGATCTCGCCCTCCGCGACCTGGTCGCCGGGCTTCTTGAGCCAGCGGCCGACGGTGCCCTCCGACATCGTGTCGGAGAGGCGGGGCATGGTTACTTCACCCATAGTCGCTCCTCGCTATGCAGCGCCACGTAGCTTATGCGGTGGGTATGGGTCGCCTCGCTGAGGCGTCCACGTCGGGGCGCCATGGCCGGGGGCCCACGTTGGGGCGCCATGGCCGGGGGCCCACGTTGGGGCGCTACGTCTTCCGGCCATCCAGCACCTTGTTGATCGCGTAGATCAGGCTGTTGGCACTGGGCTTCGAGGCGGCCGAGAGGTCCTTGGCGTAGGGGAGGGGCACCTCGAGACCGGCGACGCGCTGCACGGGGGCGTCGAGGTAGTCGAATGCCTCCTCGGTGATCGTGGCGGCGATCTCGGCGGTGACCCCGTAGGAGTACCAGTCCTCGGCGATGACCACGGCGCGGTTGGTCTTCTTGACCGACTCGACGATCGTGGGGCGGTCGAGGGGGCGCAGGCTGCGCAGGTCAACCACCTCGACCGAGACGCCCTCGTTCTCCATGCGCTGGGCGACCTGGAGGGCCACGGCGGTCATGCGCGAGTAGGAGACGACGGTGACGTCGGTGCCCTGCTTCTTGACCTCGGCGACCCCGATCGGCACGGTGAAGTCGTCGTCCTCGGGGACATCACCCTTGGTATCGTAGAGGGCCAGGCTCTCGATAAACATCACCGGGTCGTCGTCGCGGATCGCGGAGCGCAGCAGGCCCTTGGCGTCGTAGGGGGTGGCGGGGGCGACGACCTTGAGGCCGGGGCAGTAGGCGAACCAGTTCTCGAAGCTCTGGGAGTGGGTGGCGGCGAGCTGGCCGGTGCCGCCGGAGGGGGTGCGGATCACCATGGGCACGCGCACCTGGCCGCCGAACATGTAGTGGATCTTCGAGGCGTGGTTGACCACCTGGTCAATGGCGACCAGGATAAAGTTGATGGTCATGATCTCGACCACTGGGCGCAGGCCGAGCATGGCGGCGCCGATGGCGACGCCGACGAAACCCTCCTCGGCGATAGGGGTGTCCACCACGCGCTTGGGGCCGAACTCCTGGAGCAGGCCCTCGGTGATGCGGTAGGAGCCCTGGAAGACCCCGATCTCCTCGCCCATCAGCAGCACATTCTCATCGCGGGCCAGCTCCTCGCCGAGGGTATCGTTGAGGGCCTGGCGGTAAGTGATGATTGGCATGTTAGACCTCGCCCCTGTTGATCTTCACCTCGCGCACGGCGTCCTCGGGGCCGGGGATGTTGGGCACCTCGGTGGCGTACATATAGGTGTAGAGGTCCTCGTACTTCGGCGCGGGGCTGTTGTTGGCGAAATCGATCGCCTCCTGGACCTCCTTGTCCACGCGCTCGGCGGTGGCCTTGAGCCAGGCGTCGTCGGCGATATCGTTGTCGTGGAGCAGGGCGGCGAAGTTGCGCACGGGGTCGTTCTTCTCGCGGCCGGAGCGGACGAACTCGGGGTCGCGGTAGCGGTCGGCGTCGATCACCGAGTGGCCGCGGAAGCGGAAGCTGACCACATCGAGGATGGCGGGCTCGCCCTCGGCCTCGGCCTTCTCGCGGAGGCGGCGGCAGGCGTCGCGGACGGCGAGGACGTCGGTGCCGTCGATCTGCTCGCCGTGGATGCGGAACGAGGCGCCCTTCTTCCAGAGGTCGGGCTCGGAGGAGCCCATCTCGACCGAGGTGCCCATGCCGTAGCCGTTGTTGACGATGAAGAAGAGCACCGGGAGCTGCCAGAGCTTGGCGAGGTTGAGCGACTCGTAGAAGGCGCCGATGTTGGTGGTGCCGTCGCCCATCTGGGCGACGACGACGCCGGGGAGGCCCTTGTACTTGAGGGCGTAGGCGGCGCCGACGGCGAGGGGGACCTGGCCGCCGACGATGGCGTAGCCGCCCATGAAGTGCTTCTCGGCGTCGAAGAGGTGCATCGAGCCGCCGCGACCGCCGGACACGCCCGTCTCCTTGCCGAAGAGCTCGGCCATGATCGGGCCGGGGGGGACGCCGCGGGCCAGGATGTAGCCGTGCTCGCGGTAGTTGGTATAGATATAATCCTCGGGCTTAAGGGCGGCCATCAGGCCGACGATGGTGGCCTCCTCGCCGAGGTTGAGGTGGCAGTAGCCGCCGATCTTCGCCTTGACGTACATCTCGCTGGTGCGCTCCTCGAAGCGGCGCAGGAGCAGCATCTGGTAGTAGTAGTGCTTGAGCTCGTCGGCGCTCTCGTTGGCCAGAGCGGCGCGGGCCGTATCCTCTACCTTGGTCATCGGGACACTCCTCTACATACCTGGGGGCACCACATCGTGGACGAACGCGCTCTCGCCGGCGCCGCAGCGGGGGCAGTGGGCGGGGGGCTCGACGCCGCGCACGCTGTCGCCGCAGACGCCGCAGACCCAGCGCATCGCAATCTGGCGCACCAGGTCGGAGCGGCTGACGATGCCGACGACGCGACCGTCCTCGACCACGGGGACGCGGCGGATCCGCTGGTTGGTGAGCAGGTGCTGGATCTGCTCGACCTCGGTGTCGGGGCTGACGGTGATCACGCTGCGGCTCATGATGTCGGTGACGCTGCGGCCGGCCTTGGCGATCAGGTCGTGCTCGGTGATCAGGCCGACGAGCATACCCCCGGCGTTGACCACGGGCAGGCCGCTGATGCGGTTGCGGGCCAGCAGGCGGGCGGCGTCCTCGACCGTGGCCTCGTCGAGGACGCTGATCACGTCGCGGGTCATGATCTCTCGGGCTTTCATCGGGCCTCTCCTGTCGCGTCTCTATATTGTGAAGGAAGGCACAAAGAATAATGCGGCGCAAGGAACCCCGCGTGGGCGCACGTGCTGCTGGGGAGGCGGTGGGAGCCGCCCCCAGTATACAAGACATGGCACGCTCGCTGGGGTGATCCGAACAGGGCGACACCTGTGGCGTTCACCCGCGCGAGCGGCGCGAGCGTCACCCGGCGAGCGGCGCGAGCTAGCCCGTGCCGCGGACGTAGATATCGGGCCAGGGCTTGAACTCGGTGGGGAAGGTATCCTGGGCGATGACCTGGCCGCCCCTGGTGACGGTGCGGTAGACCTCGACCGTGATGCCGCCGCGGGCGGTATCGCTGCGGCGCAGGTAGCCGCGGGGGTGCTGGGGGTCGTCAACGTAGACGGGGCGGGCGGGGGCGGGGGTGCGCTCGATCACGCGGTGGTCGTAGGCGACCTCGCGGCCGGTGGGGGCGCCGTAGAGGACGACGGTGAGGCGCTGGCGCTGGTAGTCAAC
>DAOLDO010000715.1:0-3765 GCA_035327325.1 Chloroflexaceae bacterium
CCCAGAAGGCGCTGCAGCGGGCCCACGCCTCGCGCCGGGCCGCGTGGCCTTCGAGCGGCGCGACCGTCACCTGCGCCGCCACGGCGGGCGCCAGGGCCAGCTGCCGGCCGGCGACCGCGAGCAGCACGCCCGCCTCGGCGCCGACGGCCAGTACCTCCACCTCGGCCCCTGTCATCAGGCCCTGGGCGCGCAGGAAGGCGGCCGCCGTCGGCTCGGCCGGCAGCGCGGCGACGCGGCCGCGGCCCCCGGCGGCCCAGTCCGTGAGCGGCTGGGGCTCGGGGGCGGGGCCTGCCTCCGGCGGCGGGCGCCCCTCCGGCGGGCGCTCGAGGAAGGCCCGCAGCGCGGCGACCAGGCGCTCCGAGGTGATGTGCTCGAGCTGGCAGGCCAGGGCGTCGGCCTCCTCGGGGGCGATGCCGAACGTCTCGACCAGGAAGACCGTCCACAGCCGCCGGCGCGAGAGGATGGCCTGGGCCCGGGCCTCGCCCTCGGCGGTGAGCGTGACCCCCTTATAGGGCTGGTAGCTCAGCAGGCCCCGCTCG
Organism: Chloroflexaceae bacterium; assembly: GCA_035327325.1. Taxonomy (GTDB): domain Bacteria; phylum Chloroflexota; class Chloroflexia; order Chloroflexales; family Chloroflexaceae; genus CAIWXH01. The sequence continues at coordinate 540 of DAOLDO010000715.1, forward strand.
CTCAGCTTGTGGCACATCTCGTTGGCCGAGACCTGGGTGACGCCCAGCTTGCCGGCCAGCAGCGAGACCGCGACCGGCCGGCGCGGGGCCTCGCGCAGCAGCGCCGTCATCACCAGGTACATCTCGACGCTCTCGCTCACCGCTCCCTCCCAGGCGTGTTCAGGCGCGCCCAAACAGCCACCTCCCTCTGCCGCAAGCATACGGGCTCGCCAGGCGCCTGTCAATCCTCGTGGCCGCCCGGTTATGGCTTCCTGACCATTTATCTCGCGCGGTGGCCCTTTCTTCACCGCCGGTTGAGCGGCCCTCACTTGTCGGGGCGCGCCGGCCTCTGGTATACCTGAAGTTAAGGCTCACCCGAATACCATCGGCGCGCACGCCCGCGTCAGGAGACCAAGCATGTCGTCAGCGGAAGTGGCGCCCACCCTCGATCGGCTCGCCCGCGGGCAGAGCGCCCTGATCGTCCAGATTGGCGGCGAGCGGGACCTGCGCCGGCGCCTCCTCGCCATGGGCCTCGTCCCCGGCGAGACGGTCACCCTCACCGCCATCGCGCCCCTGGGCGACCCCCTCGAGCTTATGATCAAGGGCTACAGGCTCTCGCTCCGCAAGGACGAGGCGCGCCTGGTGGCCGTGGAGCCGGCCTGATGCCCGCTCAGCACCCCCCCGCCCTCCCGCTGCCCCTGGCCGGCGAGGGCGTCGCCGTGCGCCTGGTCGCGGTCGGCGGCGGCCAGCGCGCCGCCCGCCGCCTCGCCGAGCTCGGCCTCACCCCCGGCGTCGCGCTCACCGTCCTGCGCGACAGCGGCGGCACCCTGCTGATCGCCGTCGGCGACACGCGCCTGGCCCTCGGCTACGGGCTGGCCCACGGCGTCCTCGTCACTCCCCTCGAGAGGAGCCCGTCCGATGCCTGATCTGACCATCGCTCTGGCCGGCAACCCCAACGTCGGCAAGAGCACCGTCTTCAACGCCCTCACCGGCATGCGCCAGCACGTCGGCAACTGGCCCGGCAAGACGGTCGAGCGCAAGGCCGGCCAGCTCGCCCTCGGCGGGCGCACCCTCACCGTGGTGGATCTGCCGGGCACCTACAGCCTGGCCGCCCGCTCGCTCGAGGAGCAGATCGCCCGCGACTTCATCGTGCGCGAGCGCCCCGACGCCGTGGTCAACGTGCTCGACGCGGCCAACCTCGAGCGCAACCTCTACCTGACCGCCCAGCTGATCGAGACCGGGGCGCGCCTCATCCTGGCCCTGAACATGGCCGACGTCGCCGCGGCCCGCGGCCTGGCCCTCAACCCACGCGCCCTCGCCGGCGCCCTCGGCGCCCCGGTGGTCACCATGGCCGCCAGCCGGGGCGAGGGCCTGGCCGAGCTGCGGGCCGCCATCGCCGGCCTGACCGCCGCGGCCGCCCGCCCCGCGCCCCGCGAGGTGCCGCGATGAGCGCCGCCGCCCCCGCGCTGCCCGCGCCGCTGCGCTACGCGCCTCCGATCGAGGCCGAGCTCGAGCGCCTGGCCGCGGCCATCGCCGCCGCTCCCGCCCTCGCCGCGGCCTACCCGCCGCGCTGGCTCGCTATCCAGCTGCTCGAGGGGGACGAGGCCCTCCTCGCCGAGGCCACGTGTGCGGGCGGGCCCGCCGTCGCCGCCGCCCTGGCCGCCAGCCTGGAGCGGCTGCGCCCCCACTACGGCGACGACCTCGACGTCGAGCTGGTCGGCCAGCGCTACAGCTTCGTCCACGCCCTCGCCGGCGTGGCCCTCACGCGGCCCGCCGCGCCGCCCCTCACCCTCTCCGACCGCATTGATGGGGTGGTCACCCACCGCTGGCTCGGCATCCCGATCTTCCTCGCCCTGATGTGGGTCGTCTTCAAGCTCACCACCGACGTTGCGGGGCCCTTCGTGGACTGGATTGACGGCGTGCTGGCGGGGCCCGTGAGCCGCTGGGCCGCCGCCGCTCTGGGCGCCCTGAGCCTCGGCGGCGGCTGGCTCGAGTCGCTGCTGGTGGACGGGGTGATCGCCGGCGTCGGCGGCGTGCTGGTCTTCGTGCCGGTGCTGCTCGCGCTCTACTTCGCCCTGGCCCTGCTCGAGGACTCGGGCTACATGGCCCGCGCCGCCTTCGTGATGGACCGCCTGATGCACGCCCTTGGGCTGCACGGCAAGAGCTTCCTGCCCATGATCGTCGGCTTCGGCTGCTCGGTGCCAGCGATCTACGCCACCCGCACCCTGGACAGCCGGCGCGACCGCATCCTCACCGGGCTGCTGGTGCCGTTCATGAGCTGCAGCGCCCGCCTGCCGGTCTACGTGCTGGTCGCCGCGGTCTTCTTCCCGGCCCACGCCGGCCAGGTGATCTTCGGGCTCTACCTGACCGGGATCGTGGTCGCGGTCGGGGTCGGCGCGCTGCTGCGCCGCACCCTCTTCCGCGGCCAGCCGCCCGCGCCCTTCCTGCTCGAGCTGCCGCCCTACAGGCTGCCCACGGCCCGCGGGGTCTGGCGGCAGATGTGGGGGCGCACGTCCGGCTTCCTGCGCAAGGCGTGGACGATCATTCTGGCCGCCAGCGTGGCCGTCTGGCTGCTCCTGGCCGTCCCCGTGGGCGGCGAGGGGCGCTTCGCCGACACCCCGCTCGAGCACAGCGCCTTCGCGGCCATCGCCGGCGCCGCGACGCCCGCCTTCGCCCCCCTCGGCTTCGGCAGCTGGGAGACGACCGGCGCCCTGGTGACCGGACTCGTCGCCAAGGAGGTCGTCGTCGGCACGCTCATCCAGACCTACCATGTCGAGCCCCCCGCCGCCGAGGCCGAGGCCCCGCCTGTCGCGCTGGTGGAGGACCTGGACGGCATCGTGGGCGGCCTCTGGGCGGCAGTCGGCGACGCGCTGCGGGCGGTCCCCTCGCTCGTCGGCGTGAACCTCGCCGCGCCGGAGGAGGAGGAGGCCGCGCCCGACGGGTTGGCGGCCGCGATCCGTGGCGGCTTCACGGCCAGCAGCGGCGGGCACGGCTCCCTTGCGGCCCTGGCCTTCCTGGTCTTCGTGCTGCTCTACACGCCCTGTATGGTCGCCACGGCCGCCGCGCGCCACGAGTTCGGCGCCGGCTGGATGTGGGTGAGCGTGGTTGGCCAGTTCGCCATCGCCTGGCTCGCCGCGCTCCTGGTCTTCCAGGGCGGGCTGCTGCTCGGGCTGTGAGGGTGAGCCCGGAGAGCTTGCGCCTGGCGTTGGGGCACCCCGAGGCGGGCGCCCACGCTGGGACGCCCGTA
>DAOLDO010000716.1:0-3752 GCA_035327325.1 Chloroflexaceae bacterium
CGTCAGCTCCTCCGGCGGGGGCGGCGGCTCGTCCTCCTGCTCCTCGTCGTCCTGCTGGCCGCTCTCCGGCGGGGACGGCTCCTCCGGCGGGGGCGACTCCTCCGGCGGGGGCGGCTCCTCGACCTGGGGGGCGCGGGTGGCGCGGGGCAGCAGCACGAATCGCACGGCCCGCTCGAGGTCCTCGTCGGCCACGGCCTCGCGCCCCGCCAGGGCCGCCGAGGCCAGGGCGGCCCGCGCCGCGAAGACGTCGGCCCTGTGGCCCTCGACGCCAAGGGCCAGGGCGGCCTGGATCAGCTGCCGCACCTGGGCCTCCTCGATCGTGACCCCCGGCAGCGCCTCGCGGGCGGCCATGACCATCGCCAGCAGCAGGGCGTCCTCGTCGTCGAACTCGCCCTCGGCCGCGGCCCGCGTCGGGTCGGCCTGGGCCCCCGCGCGCCCGCCGGCGCGCGCCCGGTCGTGGCTGAGGTTGCGGCGCACCACCTCGGCGCGGGCCGGGGCGGGGGCGTGGGCCACCGGCGCGGCGATCAGGCCCACCCGGTCGAGCAGGTGGCGGCGCGGCGGGCCGTCGCTCGGGTCGTAGGTGGCGATCAGGGCGAAGCGGGCCGCCTCGACCACGCTCAGGCCCTCGCGCTCGACCCGCACCACCCCGCCGTCGAGAGTCGCCAGCAGGTGGTTCACCGTGCTATCGTCCAGCAGGTTGACCGCGTCGGCGTAGAGCAGGCCCCCGTCGGCGCGGGCCAGCAGCCCGCTGCGGTGGACCCGCTCGCCGCGCGCCAGGGTCGCCTCCAGGTCGAGCCCGCCCAGCAGCCGGTCCTCGGTCACGCCCACGGGCAGCTCGACGAAGGCGCCGGCGTCGAGCAGGCGGGCAAAGGCCCGCACCAGCGTGCTCTTGCCGGTGCCGACGCCAGCAGCCACCACCACGCCCCCCAGGCCGGGGTCAACCGCCAGCAGCAGCAGGGCCTGGCGCGCCGCGTCGAGGCCCACCAGGGCCGAGAAGGGGAGGGCGGCGTGGCCGATCGTCGAGCTTTCCATCCTACACGCTCCTACAAAGCGCCCCGCGCCGCCGGCTCACAGGGCCGGCGCGTGGCCGATTATGAGCGGCGGTCGCCGCGGTGCATCCGTTACCCGCCGCGGCGCGTATAGCTGATTGAGCCTGTGCAAAACGTAGCAGAATACTGTGCGTCTCGCGAGCGCCCTCGACCGCTCGGCCGAAATCACACCGGCTCGTCCCGGAAGCCGCACCTCAGTTAAGAAGGATGGGAACCGCATGCAGAGGATGCTGACCGCCCTCGTCGTGATCATGGCCCTGGCCCTGTTCGCCCCGTCCGCCGCCCGCGCCGCCGGCAACGCCGGGGTCTACATCGTCCACGGCATCCCCGGGGCGGACCTCGGCCTCGACCCGGCCCTGCCCGTGGACATCAGCGTCAACGGCGCCTGCGCCATTACCGGCTTCACCTTTGGCACGATCACGGACCGGGTCGCCCTCCCCGCCGGCAGCTACGACATCGCCATCAGCCTCTCGGACGGGGCCTGTGGCGGCCCCGTGGCGATCAGCGCCCCCGGCGTGCAGCTCGCCGGCGGCCAGAGCTACGCGATTGTGGCCCACCTGACCGAGGGCGGCGCCCCGACCGCGGGCGTCTTCCCGTTCAGCCCCGTGAGCCGCCCGGGCACCGCCCGCGTCGTCGCCCACCACACCGCCGCCGCCCCGATCGTGGACATCACCGTGGCGCGCCCGGGCGGGGCCCAGGCCGCGACCCTGCAGGATGTGCCCAACGGGGCCTCGGCCGCGGTGGACTTCCGCCCCGGCAGCTGGGGCGTCGCCATCGCCCCGGGGACGGGCGGCGCCCCGGTCTTCGAGGCGGCCCTGAACCTCAAGCCCAAGTCCACCTACCTCGTCTTCGCCGTGGGCTCCCTCGGGACGGGCAGCTTCACGGTGCTCCTGAAGGCGATCTAGGGTCGCCGGGGGCGCGAGGGGCCGGCGCGGCAGCACAGCGCGCCGGCCCTAGACCAGCACCTCGGCCACGGCCCGCTCGATCCGGGCGGCGTCGTCCTGGGTCTCCAGCGGGTCTTTCCGCAGGCGGTGGCGCAGGGCCAGGGTCGCGATGCGGCGCACGTCCTCCACGCATACCTCGGGGTGGCCCTCGAGGGCGGCGAGCGAGGTGGCGGCCCGGCTGAGGGTCAGCTCGCCCCTGTGGCCGTCAATCTCGAGCTTCACGCACAGCTCGGCGATCTTGTACAGCACCGGGTCGGGCAGGGTCACGTCGGGCAGGCGCCTCTGGGCGCCCCGGATCTTGCGCTGGAGCTTCGCCGTCTCCTTCTCCCAGGCCGCGTAGAAGGCGTGGGGGTCGGCGTCGTAGGCCCGCCGGCGCTTCACGATCTCGACCCGCTCCTCGACGCTGGTGATCGTAGTGATGCGGGCGTGCAGGCCGAAGCGGTCGAGGAGCTGGGGCCTGAGGTCGCCCTCCTCGGGGTTGCCCGAGCCGACCAGCACAAAGCGGGCGGGGTGGCGCACCGAGATGCCCTCGCGCTCGACCACGTTCACGCCCGAGGCGGCCACGTCGAGCAGCACGTCCACCAGGTGGTCCTCGAGCAGGTTGACCTCGTCAATGTAGAGGAAGCCGCGGTTGGCCCTGGCGAGGAGCCCGGGCGCGAAGGCTTGCACGCCCTGGGTGAGGGCCCGCTCGATGTCGAGGGTGCCGCAGACCCGGTCCTCTGTGGCGCCGAGGGGCAGATCAACCACGGGCACCGGGATGGTGACGGCCGGCGACCTGCGCGGCGCGGCCTTGCCGTTCTGGGCCGCGGGGTGCCCGGCGGCCCGCGCGTGGGGGCAGAGGCCGTCGGCGTCGGGCGCGCACGAGTACGGGCAGCCCTTGACCGCCTTGATCGGCGGCAGCATCGCGGCCAGGGCGCGGACGGCGGTGGACTTGGCGGTGCCGCGGTGGCCCATCACCATCACGCCGCCCATGGTCGGGTTGACCACGCACAGCAGCAGGCCCAGCTTCAGCTCGGCCTGGCCGACGATCGCCGCGAACGGGTAGGGCGGGGCCAGATCGGCCGCGGGGGCGGGCGGGGGGGTGGCGCCGTTGCCGTTGGTAGAGGGCTGCGGCGTGGCAGTCGCTGTGACCATGAGCGCAACCTTTGGGCAATCTGAGGTGTGAGGTGTGAGGTGTGAGGTATGCACGGCCGTGCTCGTAGTGAAATTACACCTCACAGAGCGAGCGCAGCGAGCGCATCACATCTCACAGAGCGAGCGCAGCGAGCGGCTCACACCTCAGCTAACGGGTGGTGCGCTCGGGCATCGAGCCGGCCGTCGGCTTGCGCTGCCCGTTGCGCAGGCGGCGGGCGAAGGCCGTGACATTCGTCCAGAGGAAGGTCAGCGCGAGACCGAGCACCGTGAGGATCAGACAGGCCCAGCAGAGCAGCGCCGGGGCGATCGGCCCGATCATCTGCGTGGCCTCACCAAGACCAGATGGCATGGACCTTACTCCTGCCGTTTCTCGCGGGCCTTCGCCGCGAAGGACGGCATAATCACTTCGCGCATTTTCTGCGGGTCGATCCGGAAGTTCTCTATTAATTCTACCACATATCTGAAGTGATCTCGCGGGATTGAGACGAACATCTCGGTGACATCGAGGCGGTTATGCATGCGCCCGCCCCCGTCGCCGATGGCAAAGACCGAGTTCTTTGTGCGCCAGGGTGCAGCAAATATTGATGAGCAGGCACTTGCCCCCAGCTCGCCCACGGGAAACACC
>DAOLDO010000717.1:0-3751 GCA_035327325.1 Chloroflexaceae bacterium
AAGCCGAGCAGGAAGCCGAGCAGGGTGGGCATCACCCAGCCCGTGGGCTCCGAGGGGACGGCCTTCTGGCCGATCGTGGCCAGCTGCTGGCCGCCGTGCTCGACGCTCTCGCCGACCCTGGCGGCCAGGGCGTTGGCGTCGCGGGCGACCTTGCCGCGGGTCTTCTCCAAGTCTCTGAGGGCGCGGTTCACCTGGCGCGTGGCCTTCTTCGTGGCGCGCTCGAGCTCCTTGCGGCGCCGGGCCATCGTGTCGCCCAGCTCCAGATGGTCAATGTTGCGCGCGAGCTGGGCGAGGTTGCCTGCCAGCTGCTGGCCGGCCTCGTTGTCGAAGCGCTGGCGCACGGTATCGGCCAGATCCTCGACCGCCGTGGCGGTACTGCGCTCCAGCGAGTCGATCCGGCGCTCGACGCTGTTCTTGCGGTTCCACATCTTCGCGTTCCTCCTGCTGTGGGCCGTCCTCATCGAGACGGCCCCAAGGGTGAGACTCGGGCCCGACCCCCCTGGTCACAGGGGGCCGGCGGCTCAGGTGACGGTGGGCGCCTCGGCCATGTACTTCGTGTGCAGGCCCTCGCGCACCACGCGGGCCAGCCGCGCCACGCCCTCGTGGATGTCGGCGTAGCTGTTGTAGATCGGGGCGATGCCGAGGCGCAGGTTGTCGGGCGCGCGGAAGTCGGGCAGGACCTTCAGCTCGCGGATCAGGGCCAGGTCGATCCCCAGGGCCTCGGGGTGGCCGAGCGAGACGTGGGAGCCGCGGCGCTCGGCCCCCTGGGGCGACTTGAGCGTGAAGCCCAGGGGCGCCAGGATCTCGGCCCAGAGGGCGATCAGGTAGTCTCCCTGGGCCAGGGACTTGGCCCGCAGGCGTTCGATGCCCGCCTCGAGCAGCAGGTCGAGCCCCGGCTCGATCAGGCTGAGCGAGACGACGGGCGGCGTGCCGGTGAGGAAACGCCTGATCCCCGGGGCCGGGCTGTAGCTCAGCTCGAAGCCGAACAGGTCGCGCCGGCCCATCCAGCCCGCGATCGGGTTGGCGATGCGCTCCTGCAGCTCGCGCCGCACGTAGAGGAAGGCTGGGGCGCCCGGCCCGCCGTTGAGGTACTTGTAGGTGCAGCCCACGGCCAGGTCGGCGCCGGCGGCCTCCAGGTCGATCGGCACCGCCCCCACCGAGTGGCTGAGGTCCCACAGGGTCAGGGCGCCCGCGGCCCTGGCCGCCCCGCAGAGCGGGGCCATGTCGTAGACGTAGCCGCTCTTGAAGGCCGTGTGCGAGAGGCTGAGCAGGGCCGCGCCGTCGAGGCGGTCGAGGATGGCCTCGACGGGCCCGTGGACCCCGTCGGGCGAGGGCACGACCTCGAGCCTGTAGTGGTCGCCGAGCAGCTCGGCCGCGCCCTGGAGCACGTAGAGGTCGGAGGGGAAGTTCATGTCGTCGCTGACGATGCTGGCGCGGTCGGGCCGGGCCCGTAGGGCGCCGACGGCCAGCTTGAACAGGTTGACCGAGGTCGAGTCGGCGACGATCACCTCGTCGGGGTGGGCGCCGATCAGGCGGGCGATCTTGGCGCCGACCCGCTCGGGGGCCTCGAACCAGCCCTCGTTCCAGCCGCGGATCAGCCGGCCGCCCCACTGGCGGCGCACCAGGTCGTCGGCCAGCTCGGCGGCCCGCAGCGGCAGCCGGCCCAGAGAGTTGCCGTCCAGGTAGATCAGCCCGGGGTCGTCGTCGGCGAAGGCCGCGCGGAAGTGGGCCAGGGGGTCGGCGGCGTCGAGCCGGGCCGCGTAGGCGGCGTCTGTGGGGATGCTCATTGGCGCCTCATAGCAGCGATCTGATAGCCCAGAGGTCCGGGAAGAAGGGCTTGAGCGTGGTGGCCAGGTAGGCGGCGCCGGGCGAGCCCCCGGTGCCCGCCTTCATGCCGATGGTGCGCTCGACCATCTTGACGTGGCGGTAGCGCCACTCCTGGAAGCCCTCGTCCATGTCCACCAGCCGCTCGCAGACGTTGCGCGCCGCCGGGTCGCGCCGGTACAGCTCGACCAGGATGGCCTGGACGGCGGGCGAGGGGGCCAGGGGCTCGCGCACGTCGCGGCGTAGCTCGTCGGGCGGCACGGGGTAGCCGCCCCGGCTGAGGTAGTGCAGGAAGGCGTCCCAGAGGGTCGGCGCCTCGTAGCGGGCGGCGAGCAGCGCGTGGGCCGCCTCGTCCCCGGCGAAGTGGCGTAGCATGTTGGCCCGCTTGTGGCCGAGCATAAACTCGATCGCGCGGAACTGGGCCGACTGGAAGCCGCTGGCCGCGTCGAGGTGGCCGCGAAAGGCGTTGAACTCGAGCGGCGTCATGGTCTCGAGCACGTCCACCTGGGCGACCACCGTCTTGAGGATGCTGCGCACGCGGCCCAGGGTGTGGCTCCCGCGGGCGGTGTCGCCCTCGCGCAGCCGCAGGGCCGCGTAGTCGAGCTCGTGCAGCAGCTGCTTGAACCACAGCTCGTAGACCTGGTGGATGACGATGAAGAGCAGCTCGTCGTGCTCGGGCTCGCCCGCCGCGCTGCTGCGCGGCGTCTGCAGAGCCAGGAGCTCGTCGAGCCGCAGATAGCTCCCGTAGGTCAGCGCGTGCGCCATTGCCCGCCTCCTGCTTGTTCGTAGTAGAATACATTTTATACCCTTTCGAGTCCAGCGAGGAGAGCCCAATGTTCCCAGAGGTGAGCGTCGCCGGGGCGCCCTACGAGCGTGGGCGGGCCTACGGCGCGGCCGTGGCGCCCCTCGTGGCCCACAGCATCGCCAGCTACGCCCGGCTCTTCGCCAGCCGGCGCGGCCTGGACTGGGCCGCCAGCCAGGCCGAGGCCATGGGCTACGCCCCGCTCCTGGCCGAGGTCGCCCCCGACCTGCTGGAGGAGATGCGCGGCGTCGCCGACGGCGCCGGCCGGGCCCTGGCCGAGATCGTGGCCCTCAACGTGCGCACCGAGCTGATGGCCGGCGTCGGCACCGGCGTCTACCACCCCGAGGGGCCCGCGGCCCTGGCCCGCAACAGGGCCGCCGGGGTGCCCGAGCACGCCCTTGAGCCGGGCGAGCCCGACCGGGCCGCCCTCGCCGGCGAGGGCGGCGAGTGCACCACGGCGGCGGCGGCGGGGCCGGCCACAGCGGGGGGCGAGGCGCTCCTGGCGCAGACCTGGGACTGGCAGGGCGACCAGCGGGCCGCCTGCGTGCTGCTGCGCGTGCGCGCCCCCGGCGAGCCCGCCATCCTGACCATGACCGAGGCGGGCATGCTGGCCAAGGTGGGCCTGAACAGCGCTGGCGTCGCCGTCGGGCTCAACCTGCTGCGCTCCCACGCGGACGGCCGCGAGGCGGGCATGCCCGTCCACGTGCTGCTGCGCAAGATGCTGCAGGCTCGCAGCTTCGCCGAGGCCAGAGCCGCCGCCGAGCTGGCCCCGCCCAGCGCCTCGTCGTGCATCACCGTGGCGAGCGCCGCGGGCGAGCTGGTGAGCCTCGAGATCACGCCGGGCGGCGTGGCCGAGGTCTGGGCCGAGGGCGGGCTGCTGGCCCACGCCAACCACTGCGTGGACGCGGGGGCGATGGCGGGCGAGTGCCCCCTCGAGCCGGTCTCGACCTCGCGCGAGCGGGCGGGGCGGGCCTGGGAGCTGCTGCGCGCGGGCGCGCTGTGCAACGACGCATCGCTCCACCACGACCGCGATGCCGGCTGGCAGCTGACCGGCGATCCCACCGAGGGGGCGCTGGTGGTGGCGGCGCACAAGCTGGGCCTGGAGCCGGAGGTGGTGCGCTCGCG
>DAOLDO010000718.1:0-3751 GCA_035327325.1 Chloroflexaceae bacterium
GGGTGGCAGGGCCGCCCCTGCACAGCCCCGGCGCAGCCGCTCGCTACGCTCGCGGCCTTGCCGCCTCCTCCCTCAGGGCGTCGGCCCCGTGAAGCTCGTGAAGAAGGGCGGCGCGCCCAGCCGCTCCACGCAGGCGGCGTCGAGCCCGTCGGGGGCGCCCGCGGCGAGGAAGTCGGCGACGAGGCCGGGCACGCAGCCGCGGTAGAAGACGTTGTGGCCCTGGCCCGGCGCCACGATGTGCAGGCTGTTCGGCAGCCCCGCCGCCACCGCCTCGCCGTAGGCCGGCGGGGTCACGGGGTCGCGCTCGCCCGAGAGCAGCAGGGCCGGCACGGGCGACTGGGCCGGGGCGCGGGACGCGGGGTCGGCCTCGGCCGCGGGCCAGGCGGCGCACGAGGCGCTGAAGACGCGCGCCATCAGGTCGCCCAGGTAGCCGGGGCCCGCGCCGGGGGTGGCCGGGTAGAAGGGCACGTCCTCGGCGCAGAGCACGGCGTTGCGCATGCCCAGGGCGATCATCTCGGCGGCCTCGCGGCCGACGATCAGCGACTGGGCGGCCAGGGGGCGCGGGTCGCCCTCGCGCTGGGCGCTGTGGATCAGCAGCGGCAGCAGGGCCGTCGCCTCGGGGCTGTAGCTCAGGTTGAAGACCGTGCTCGCCGCCAGCTCGCGGGTCAGCCGCACCTCGGCCGGCTCGCCCGTGAACGGGTCGTCGAGGGCCACGGTGAGCGGCTCGGCGTCGAGGGCGGCCAGGAGCGCGGCGAAGTCGGCCCGCGCCTCGGGGAAGGCCTCGGCGCAGGCGGCGTCGGCCTCGCAGGCCGCGAAGGCCATGTCGAGGGCCCGCTGCCCGTCGCCGGCCATGGCGGCGCCGATGGCCATGTCGGGCGGGACCACCCCGTCGAGCACGAGGGCGCGCACCCGCTCGGGGAAGAGGCGCAGGTAGGTCAGGGCGGCCCTGGTGCCGTAGCTCACGCCGAGCAGGTTGACCCGCTCGTAGCCCAGGGCGGCGCGCACGGCGTCGAGGTCGCCCGCCGCGAGCGCGGTGGTATAGAGGCGCGGGTCGGCGTCGAGGCCCGCCAGGCACGCGGCCAGCCAGGACTGGAAGGCCGGGTCCTCGGGCTCGGCCGCGGCCAGCTCGAGGTCCTCGTCGTCAATGGGGCACCGGAGCGGGTTCGAGCCGCCGGTGCCGCGCTGGTCCACCAGCACGAGGTCGCGGGCCTGGTTGGCCTGGCGCAGGGCGGGCAGGACGGGGATAAATGCCTCGGTGGCGGCCTGCCCGGGCCCGCCCGCCAGCAGGAACAGGGGGTCGGGGGCGGGCGCCCGGCTGATGGCCGGCACCACGGCGATGTTCAGCTCGATCGAGCGCCCGCCGGGACTCGCCGGGTCCTCCGGCACCGCCAGGGCGCCGCACTCGGCGCTGAAGGTCTGGGCGACGCCCGGGGCGCTGAGGCGGCAGGGCTCGAGGGCCAGGGCGGGCCCCGCGGCCTCGGGCGGGGGCGCCGGCGCGCAGGCGCCGAGGGCGAGCAGCAGCAAGAGGGCCAGGGCGAGGGGCGCGAGGCGCATCTCAGGCCCCCCGGGCGGGCTTGAGGGCGATGGTCGCCCAGGCGACGGCGGCGCCGAGCAGGGTGAAGAGGGCGCCGAACAGCAGCTGGCCGTCCACCAGACGGCTCAGGCCCACGCCGGCCAGCGCGCCGGCGCCGAACAGGATGATGCTCGCCGCGACGAGCGCGAGGGCGCGGGCGCGACCCGGGGTGTCGTTCCTGGTGTGCATTGGTGGCTCCTGTCTCATGGAGGCCCGCTCACGCGCCGATGCCGGCGGCGGCGAGCATGATCAGGGTGAAGTTGTAGGTGCCGTGGACGATCGCGGCGGTGGTGGTGTTGGTGCGCTGGCGTACCAGCCCGCAGACCACGCCGACCACGAAGACGATCAGCAGGGCGTCCCAGTTGTACTGCAGGGCGTGGAGGCTGGTGAAGAACAGGTTGGAGAGGATCAGGCCGAGGCGGGGCTGCAGCACCCCGCGCACCGCCAGCTCCTCGCCGAGGCCGGCGACCACGCCGATCACCACGGCGCCGAGCGGGTTGATCGCGAAGGCCAGCAGCTCGGCGAAGGCGTCCTGGTCGGTCACGGGCCAGCCCAGGGAGCGCCACAGCCAGTCTATGCCGCCGCCGATCAGCTGCACGGCGCCCGCGAGCAGCAGGGCGATGACGACGCCGGCGACCGCCTGGCGCAGGGTCGGGCGCACCAAGCCGAGGCGCAGCAGGGCCTCGCGCAGGCCGCGGGTGATGCCGAAGCCGACGGCCAGGATGGCGGCGGGGACCGTCCAGACCAGGCCGTAGAGCTGGTCGCGCAGCTGGCCGCCCTCGCCGCGCCCGGCCATCGCCTCGGTCAGCAGGTCCACGGCGGCCAGGGCGGGCGGCGCGCCGAGTACGAGCAGGGGCACGGCGCAGATCATGCCGACGCTCACCACCGCCACCAGGGCCGTGGTGTGGACGAACGACGACGGGTCGAGGGGGAGGACGCGGGCCAGGGCGCGGCGCAGGGGCGGGATGAGCAGCAGGGCCCCGGCGAGCACGCTGCCCAGGATGCCCAGGACGATCAGGGCGATGCGCAGCAGGTCCTCGTTGGTCAGCTGCGGCGGGTTGGCCGGGTCGTTGAGCGGCCCGCCGAAGATCGCGATCAGGCCGTAGCTCAGGGTCATCAGGCCGACCGCCCCGACGAGCAGGGCGAGCCAGAGGCCGGTGGCCAGCCAGGCCCAGTTGGGCCGGGCGCCGCCCATGTAGGCCAGGATGGCCAGGACGGCGAACGGCGCGGCGTTGATGCTCGCGCCCATGAAGCTGCCGAGCTCGCCGCCGATCAGGCTGCCCGCCGAGAGCAGGACGATGAAGAGGATGGCGCCCGCGCCGAAGGGCAGCAGGTTCGCCGGGCGGCGCGGCTGATCGCTCAGCAGCGTTGGCTGGTCGGACATCGTGGGCTCCTTCAAGCGAAGGTCCGCGGGGATCTGCTCCCCACGGACCAGTTATAGCGCGGCCCTGTCGCCACAGTTCGTCGTAAGTGTGACATTTCTGTGGCACCGTAACCGCGCCGCGACAGGTCACTGCTAGCGCGTCACGACGCCACGCGGCGCCAGTGTGCCGCGAACCGGAGCGACGCGGCTGCTCCGTTGCATGCTACCACAGCCGCGCCCCGTCGGCTGAAAGGGGTCGGCCGCCGCCGAACGGGCGGCGCCTACGTCGAGGCCGAAACTCACCCCGCGCCAACCGCTGCGGGGCGCCGCCTAAGGTAAACCCAGGTGACCCGTTCGGGCAAGGTCAGAGCTTCGCGGGCTTCAGGACGCCACAGCCTATGCCCCAGACCCTGCGCTGAAGGCGCACTAGCTCGTGATGATCAGCGGCAGGTAGACGGGCACGTGGAGGGTGAGGTCGCGGCACCACTCCAGGCTGTCCGTCACCTCCTCGCCCACCCGCACGGTCGCAACGCCGCACGCTCGAGCGGGGCCGGGCGCCAGCGTTGGGCCGGACTCGCGCGCCACGGTGGTCGCCCAGAGGTCGTCCGCCCCGGCGCAGGGCAGTTCGGTCTGCCCGGCGGCCGCGGCCCCGCTGGCCGCCTGCGTCACCGTCACCTCGATCGTCACCTGGCCGTCCGGCCCGCAGGCGCCCGGCCCCGCGACGGCCACCGTCTGCCGCTCGACGTCCAGCAGCAGCGGCGTGTGGAAGCCAAAGGGGACCGAGATCATGCGCGTCGGCACGATCTGGCTCAGGG